>JASFLD010000076.1:0-11831 GCA_050118275.1 Gemmatimonadales bacterium | reverse complement strand
CGTTCCGAGGCGAGGTCTTCCAGTCGCTCACCTTCCGGATGAGCGACCCGTCGGAATTCGAGTCCATCAAACAGGCTGTGGAGGATGACCCGCGACTGCCGGTGGGCGTGCATCGCGAGTACGATTTTTACGCCGACCAGTCTGAGCTGTTGACGCGGGTGCTCAACATCGCCGCGGTCTTCATAGCCGGCATCATGGCGATCGGCGCAGTGTTCGGAGCGGTCAACACGATGTACGCAGCCGTGAGTGCCAGGGCGCCGGAGATAGCGGTGCTGCTGACGCTCGGATTCCGGCCAATGAGCGTCCTCGCATCTTTCCTGTTCGAGGCACTGGTGATCGCCTTCATCGGCGGTGTCCTCGGTTGTCTCCTCGCGCTGCCGCTCAACGGAATCATGACCAGCACCACCAACTGGGCGTCGATGAGCGAGGTGGCCTTCGCGTTCCGCGTGACGCCCGATCTGTTGTTGCGCGGGCTGGTCTTCGCGCTGGTGATGGGAGCGATCGGCGGTTTCTTCCCTGCCCGCCGCGCGGCGCGCCAACCCGTCGTCGAGGCGGCGAGACAGGCCTGAGCCGAGCCACTGTCGGCGTCCGATCCCTTTCGTGCCCTTCGCTCGGCCACCCGTACAAGCGACCGCGGCTTTCTTCCGGCCCCGTCCGCGTCCATATTGGCGAACCGGCCGGTTCCGGCGATTGACCCGACGAAGCGAGACGAGCGAGCGATCATGCGAAACTTTCTTGTCCACGTGGCCCGTTATGTTCACCGACACGGTTCCGGGCTTGCCCTTGTATCTCTAGCGACGGCGCTGTGCGCGACCAGCCTCCGAGCCCAGACCTTCCCAAGCGACGATCCCGTGATCCGCGCCATGTGGCAGGCTGGAATCGAGAACTCGCAGACCGAGACCCTGGCCCAGTCGCTCATGGACTCGATCGGACCGCGCCTGGCTGGCTCACCGGAACTGGCCGCTGCACAAGATTGGCTGATCCGAATGTACGAGAGCTGGGGTATCACGGTCCGCAAAGAGGAGTACGGCACCTGGAACGGCTGGCGGCAAGGCTATTTGCACGTGGACATGGTGGCGCCTCGCGTCCAGACGCTGGAGGCCGAATTGCTGGCGTGGAGCCCCGGCACCGACGGACCCGTAGAGGGCGACGTGGTGGTACCGCCGCGCGGGCTCACCGAGGCCACGCTTCCCCAGTGGCTGTCAACAGTCGCCGGCAAGTACGTTCTGGCAATGGCACCCGAGCCGATGTGTCGAGCGCCGCAGGAACTGGAGGCGAACGCCCGACCGGAGACAGTGCTCAGGCTGGACTCGCTGCGCCAGGCGTGGCGCCTGGAGTTCGCGCGACGCGTCGAACCGCTCGGCGGCAACCGTGGCCCAGCCAGACTGCAAGCCGCCGGCGCCGCCGGCATCATTACTTCACTTTGGTCCGAGGGCTGGGGCGTGAACAAGGTCTTCAACAGCTGGACCGACGAGATCCCGTCGTTCGACATCTCATGTGAGGACTACGGGATGCTCTTCCGCATGGCCGAGCGCGGCCAGGGCCCCCGGATCCGGGTCGACGCCGACGCCGAGCAACTGGGCCTGGTACCGCAGTTCAACGTGATCGCGGAGCTACCGGGCACCGAGCTCCCCGATGAGTACATCGTCCTCTCGGCGCACCTCGACTCGAGGCACGCGGCCACCGGCGCCACCGACAACGGCACCGGCACCGTCATGATGATGGAGGCGATGCGCCTCCTGAAGCAGACCTATCCGAATCCGCGACGGACGATCCTCGCCGGTCATTGGGGCCTGGAGGAAATGGGGCTCATCGGGTCGCGCGCCTTCACCGAGGACCATCCGGAGGTGCTGGACGGTCTCCAGGTCGCGTTCAACCAGGACAACGGCACTTGGCGGATCGAGAAGATCGAGGGGCAGGGGTTCCTTTACGCCGGCGAGCACATCGCCCGCTGGATCTCCATCGTCCCCACCGAGATCAGCGAGCACGTCGAACTGGAGTTCCCCGGACCGCAGGACAACCGGGGCAGCGATCACGTGTCGTTCCTGTGTCACGGCGCGCCGGCGTTCCGCCTGCAGTCCCCCTACGACGAATACCGGCAATACACCTGGCACACCAACCGCGACACGTACGACAAGATCGTGTTCGATGACCTGAAGGAGAACGCCACGCTGGCGGCGATGCTCGCCTACGCCGCTGCGGAGGATCCAGAGCGGGTACCGCGTGACCGGTCGATCCTGCCCATCGACCCGCGGACCGGTCAGCCGCGCGCCTGGGTGCGCTGCGGGACCGCGCGGAGGAGCCCGAGGCGTTGAGGAATAACGAATATCCAATAGGGTCCAATAGGGCCAATAGGGAATTCCCAAAGACGGATTGAGCGCGCCGAGACCTCGGATCGTCGCCCGCCTGAGCTATTGGTGAACTGCGACATCGACCGTATTCGGGAAATCGTTATTCGATATTCGGCGATATTCGATATTCGATATTCGACATTCGACATTCGACATTCCGCTCCTCGTTCTCTACTCGATGCGGAGCGCCTCGATCGGATCGACACGGGACGCCCGCCGCGCCGGAACGTAGCTGGCCAGCAGAGCGACCCCCGAAAGGCAGACGGCGACGACCGCGTAGGTGAGGGGGTCCACCGCGCTCACCCCGAACAGCAGCCCGGTCATCAGCCGCGTCAGCCCATAAGCGGCCACGAGCCCCAGCGTCACGCCGACGACCGCCAGGAGCAGGCCCTGCTTTAGCACCATGCGCGCCACCCTCGCCGACTCGGCCCCCAGCGCGATGCGGACGCCGATCTCGCGCGTCCGCTGGCTGACCACGTATGAGATCACGCCGTAGACACCGACGGTGGCGAGCAGCAGGGCGACGGCGGCGGCGATACCCAGCATCACCAGCGTGAACGAGGTGCGTGCCATGGAATCTCGTAGAAGCTCGCTCAAAGTCTGCACACTGGTCAGCGGCTGGTTGGGCAAGATCGACAAGGCGGCATCTTTCGTCTCGCGCAGGAAGGCGGCCGTACCGACCCGCGGGCTGCGAATCGCGTAGCGCTGGGTGCGGGTTACGAAGGGCGCATCGCCGCGCTGATCGGCCCAGAAGTCTTCCAGCATCATCGGCCAGTAGATGACCGCGACTGGATCCTGAGTGATGCCGTCGTCCCGGACATCGCCGACGACTCCAATGATCTCCCGCCAGCTCCCCGGGGCCATTCCCGTGCCGATCCGCCTGCCGATGGCGTCGGCCGGGTCGCCCCAATACTCGCGGGCGAAGTTCTCGGTGACCATGATCACCGGCGTGCGGTTGTGGATATCCGCCCAGCTGAGCGTCCGGCCGGCGACGACGGGGTTGCCCATCGTCTCGAAGTATCCCGGAGCGATCCACTTGAAGCGGCGGATGGGCGGCAGCTGCCCTTCGGAAAGCGGAAAGTCCTCGACGAAGATCGGATCGTAGCCACCCCTGCCATCCATGGTGACCGAGCTGGAAGATCCGACCGAGAGCACCCCCGGGATCTCCTTTAATCGGTGGGCGATGAGCTCGTGAGCCTGGGCCACTTGGTCCGGGCTCTCCGCCACAGAACCGGGGACGGAAACGCCCAGAACCAGGACCTCCTCGGGATTCCGGAAGCCCGGGTCCGCCCGGCGGATAGCCTGGAAGCTGCGGATCATGAGACCCGACCCGATCAGCAACACCAGCGCCAGGGTGATTTGTCCAACGACCAGCGTGTTCCGAGTCCGGCCCCGCTCGCGTCTGGCGCTGCCCCCGCGTCCTCCCTCCTTCAGGGCGCCAACGAGATCGACGTAGCCCCAGCGGAGGACCGGGAAGAGCCCGAAGACGAGGCCCGAGAGTATGGAGATGCCCAGGGTGAAGGAGAGTACGACCGGGTCGAGCGACACCTCGTCGAGGCGCGGCAGATCGGCTGGCGCGATGGCCACCAGCGACTGCAGTCCGCCGTAAGCCAGGCCCAATCCGACAGCACCGCCCAGTAGGCCCAACAGCACGCTCTCTAACAGATACTGGCCCGAGATTTGGCGCCGCTCCGCACCGATGGCGCTGCGCACCGCTAGCTCGCGCTCACGAGATTCGGCTCGTACCAAGAACAGGTTGGCTACATTGGCGCAGGCGATGAGCAGGATGATGCCGACCGTTCCGAGCAGCACCCAGAGCACATCACCGATATCGCCCACGATCGTCTCTCGCAACGGTCTCAGGAGCGGCGCCGCCCGTGCCTCTTTCAGGAAGGCGAGGGTCAGACCGCCCGGGAACTTGTCGACGGCCCGCGGCAACAGCCGGGCGAGGTCGGCGGTGGCCGCCTCGATCGTCACGCCTTCTTTCAAGCGGGCGATCTCCAAGTACGAGAAGTTGCTCACCGTGAGCTCGCGCCGATCGAACTGGTACGGCAGGAACAGCGCCGGATCGTACTGCAGAAACCGGAAGCCGCGCGGCAGCACACCGATGATCTCGCGGGCCCGGTCGTTGATGTCGATCGTTCGGCCGATGACTCCAGGGTCACCGCCGTATTGACTCTGCCAATAGGCGTAGCTGAGGATCACCGTGAGCGGCGCTCCCGGCGTTTCGTCCTCGACGCTGAACAGGCGGCCCCGCAGCGGCCGAGCGCGCAGCGTGGGGAGCGTCCCGACCGTCGCAAACATGGCCGGCGTCCGCACCGGTTCGTCGAATCCGCGAACCGTCACGTCGGAGCCTCTGTACAACCCGAACGATTCGATGAGACGGGCCTCGTCCTCGTAGGTGAAATGGACCGCCGGGGACTGAGGGAGGATCTCCTCGCCGACGCCAGGGGCGGAGGAATAGACCGCGACCAGTTGCTCCGGCTCATTATAGGGCAGGGGGTCGAGGAGTATCCCCTTCACCAGACTGAAGATCGCCGTGTTCGCTCCGATGCCGACGCCCAGTGTGAGGATGACGATCGCGCTGAACGCCGGGGCGCGGCGTAGACGGCGAAGCGAGAGGCGCAGATCCTGGATTAGATCGACTCTGACGTTCATCGCTACCCGGCGTCCTCGTGCTACGGTTCGGTGGGGGCTGATCGACGCCTATATCGGCATAGACGTGCGTTGCCATGCCGTTGTTTCGTCTTGGCGCCTGTGATAGGCGTCTGCATGCGGCTATCATGTAGCTAACAGTTGGCTATCACGTCTCCATGAGCGCTGGCGCTCCAACAAGAGTCGACCCGGGTCGAGCGACATCGAAGTGTGTGAGAGGAGCACCGCTATGAGAGCCCTCGTATCGAGCCTGGCCGTGCTGACGCTGACGGGAACGCACGCGAGTGCGCAACAGGTCGCCGACAGCGCCTTCCAGCTGGTCGGCCTCGTGCCTGCCTACGAGGCCGAGACCGGCCCGCGAACCTGCATTGACAGCGGTCACCACAACTTCCACACCGCCGCTGGTCGCTACCTGGCCTTTGCGAACTTGCTGCGCGACGACGGCTACCGGGTCAGCCAACACGCCGGATCGTTCAGCCCGACATCTCTTGCTGCGTGCGATATCCTGGTCATCGCTGGCGCGCTGGCGGAAGCCAACGCCCAGGACTGGTCGTACCCCCACGCGTCGGCATTCAGCGCGGACGAGATTACGGCAGTCCTCACTTGGCTCCGCGACGGCGGATCGCTGCTCTTGATCGTCGACCACTCTCCCTGGCCGGGCGCGAACGGGGACCTGGGCATCTTGCTGGGCGCGCAGATGCTCGATGGTTATGTGGGCACGGAGATATTCGGCGAGATCGCCGAGGACGCACTCCGCCAGGCGGCGCAGGTGTATGGGGCCTCCGCAGAACAGCTTCGCCAGAGCATAGGCGATCCCGGTCAGCTCGGCGAGCATGCCATCTTGAAAGGACGCACCGGGCGAGAGGCGATCACGAGCGTGACGACTTTCACCGGTCACGCGTTCCTGCCCGCAGCCGGCATGGAGCCGCTGCTGCTGCTGAGCGCCGACGCTATCGGCGCGGCGCCCATACAGCGGAACCTGCCCGACTTGCCACCGGACGAGATGCCGACCTACGAGGTCGGCGGCTGGCTGCAGGGCGGCGCCGTCAGGGTCGGGGACGGTCGCGCCGTCGTCCTCGGCGAGGCGGCGATGTGCACGGCTCAGCTGGCGGGGCCACAGCGGGCGCCGATGGGGATGAACAACCCGCTGGCGCCGCAGAACGCCCAGTTTTGCCTGAATGTGGTACACTGGCTGTCCGGGCTGCTCGACGAGTGAACGGGGTGGGCGAGCAGGGTGTTTCGAGGTCTGGCGAAGCTCCACTCGCGACAGTCGCTTGCGGTGGACACCTTGAACGAGAGCAGCCCCCGACTGTATAGTTATGGCGGTATTCGAGGCGCCGGATGCGCCGACCATGAGTAGTCTCTGTCGTCACCCCTTCGGAGGCCGAGATCTCTGGAGGGGATTTTCTTCACCACCTGCGAACCTGGAGGAACAGCTATACATGGCGAAAGGCGAAGCAATCGCATTGGAAGGTACCGTTGCTGAAGCGCTCCCGAACGCGATGTTTCGGGTTCAACTAGAGAACGGTCACGAGGTCCTCGCGACGCTGGCTGGCAAGATGAGGAAATTCTACATCCGAGTCGTTGAAGGCGACCGGGTGACGGTCGAGATGTCTCCCTACGACCTCGAGCGGGGCCGCATCACCTACCGACACCGGTAGGGCGACGGCGTGCTGGAGCCCTACGCGGACCTCGACGTAGGACTCGGCTTCGAGTAAAGGTGTTGCATCGATTCACGGACCGATTGGGTCCACGACATGGCGTGCTCCGTCTTTGTTTTGTGCGCGCCGATCCGGCGATCTGACTGTCAGCGTTCATTCCGAGGGCCAATCCGTTATCGTCGTCGGTGCCGCTTCCGCGGCGCTCTCGACAATCCAGCGGGCCGGCTGGGCCGTCTCGAGAGCACCGTCCGATCTCTGACGACCACGACCCCGAGGCCCGTAGTTCAGGAGTGCAACACCGACCTCATATTGAAACGTCTCGCCGGCTGCTGCGTCGGATAAGATGAGACGATCTTCCGCCGCGCCAACGCCCGTGACCGTGCGGGAACCAGGAACCCGCGAAGACCATTCTCGGAGGCATGAAGAGTCATCGATCAGCGACACGGTTATATGTCTGCGGAATTCTGCTGTTGGCGGTCTCCAGCTGCAGCGAGGAGTCGCTCCGTGAGTTCCTCCACGACTACACCGCGCACGAACGGTACGAGCAGGTCCTGCTGGCAGTGGGCCTCGATCAGACCGCCCTGGGCCGCGACTGGATTTCTGCGGCGACAGCGGCGCTGGACAGTCCCGTCACGATCTCGGCGCCCCACCGTGAGGAGAGCTACCTGGATCCGCGGGAGGCCGTAGCGATCGCGTACCGGATTCCGCTGCGGCGCGGCCAGCGCCTCGGAGTGGCGTTCGAGAGCGAACCCGACAGTAGCTATCAGGTCTTCATCGACCTCTTCCTTATCCACAGCAACTCCGACCGCGCACCCAGGCGGCTGGCGAGTGTTGATAGCCTCGCGCGCACGCTGGACTATTTGGCGCGGCGCGATGGCGACTATCTGATCCGCATCCAGCCCGAGTTGCTGCGCGGCGGCCGGTACTCGATAGAGATCGTGGTGACGCCTTCCCTCGCCTTTCCCGTTTCCGGGCACGACGCCACGGCAATTGGCAGCTGGTACGGCGACTCTAGGGACGCCGGACGCCGCCGGCACGAAGGACTCGACATCTTCGCTCCCAGAGGAACGCCCGTGCTGGCCGCGGCGAATGGGGTCGTACGCAGCACGCGCCGCAACCGGTTAGGAGGCAACGTAGTTTGGCTGCGCGATGAATTCGGCCGCTCGCACTACTACGCTCACCTCGACACTCAGGTTGTGCGCCGGGGTCAGCGGTTACATGTCGGTGACACGCTTGGCCTCGTCGGGAACAGCGGCAACGCCCGGACGACGCCACCCCACCTGCACTTCGGCCTGTACTCGAGCGGCTCGTTCGACCCTTACCCGGCGCTGCAACAGCTTCCGACGACGCCCGCCAGCTTCACCGGCGATCCGGACGTGATCGGCAGAGCCGTCCGCGTGGTCCGGGATAGATCGCGCATCAGGAGTCTGCCCACTGCACGCTCGAGCATTATCGCCGAGCTTCCCCTCCACACTCCGCTGCGAGTGGAGGCGGGTAGCGGAGACTGGTATCGCGTGGTCACGCCCGATGGCATCGGAGGATACGTTGCCGCGCGACTCACCGAGCCGGCGGACCGGCCGATACGGAGCGAATTGCTGACCAATGCCGCCGTCTTGTTGACCGATCCCGACTCCGCCGGGATGGAGTTGGAATCCGTCGGCGCCGGTTTCGAGGTACCGGTCCTGGGGGCGTTTGGCGGTTTCCTGCTCGTCCAGGGGCCGAGCGGTCGGGCGGGGTGGCTCCCGTCAAACTAGTCGGCGCCTTCAACGAACCAAACGAGTCGCGCCCAAGCGATTCGAGCGAGCCGTAGAACTTACGGCTGTTCTCGGCCTCCGGCGTTTCAGCGGATCTTGCGCACCGGCACTTTGCGGTACAACGGCTCGATGCCGAATTCGCCGGCCGCCCACAACGCCAGTATCATGCTCACGGCCGACAGAGTGCGCTTCTCATCGCTCTGACGCACCACCATACCGTACGTTTCCGCGACGAAGCGCATGCGCTTCAGTATTTGTCGCGCCGCGACCCGGTCGATCCGCCCGTGCCATTTCTCCAACTGCTCTTCGAGCAACTCGCTGTGCCGTCGCAGGAACTCGCCCAGCGCTACAGACTTGCCGCCCTGCCGCTCGTGGGGACGGCAAATCGCGATGAGATCTTCGACGTAGACGTCCCAGAGTCCCGCCAGACGGCGATACTCGGGCTGCTGCAGCAAGTGAGCGCGCTCGAGCGAGAAGCGGGCACGCGTCGGGACGCGTCGGGTTGGCAGTAGCGGGTGAAGATCGTAGAGCGTGCGGGCTGGTCCTTCGTCGTTCTCGTGATAGACCCACAGCTTGCGCAGTCGCGGCCAGTCGACGACGACGATGACCTCGGGCTTCTCGCTGTCGAGTAGAACGAATCGCTTCTTCTCCGCATGAACCACGGTCACCCAGTGGTCCCACTCGTCTACACAGAGCAAGCAGGGTACCCTCTTGCGCAGATATCCGATCAGCTCGCGCCGCGCCGCCTCGGGCTCGTGCTCGCGGATCGTGGGGAGTTCGCAGCCGAAATGACGGGCCGCCTCATCCAGCTGTTGTTCGTCGGTCCCCTCGCGGCTCGTGCCGGCCAGGTGGCCGATCTTCCACTCCGAGGCGAGTATGCCGTGCATCAGCAAGGCGTGTTTGAGCGCGAAGGGTCCGCACTCCCACTTGCCGGGCTGCTTGTATATTCCCATTCCTCAAGCGGTTCGACCTATCGACCGACCGGGGCGGTCGGTCGCGCCCGGAGCAGGCGTGGGGGGCGGGAGATTCAGGACCGGAGGCCCCGCCGCCGAAACCGACGACGGGGCCTCCGACCGGTATCTCGTCGTAAGCGTTGCTGGTCGATCCGGAATCACTCGGGACAGTCGATCACGAACGTCTCGATATCGATGGTGCATTCGTATTCACGGCCACTGTACTCCAGGGTGAGCGCTGCATCATTGGTCGTTCCGGCGCTCCAGTCGATGTAGCCTCTCATCGGCTCGCTTTTCAGGTACGCATCGAACGTCACGTCGACTGAAGTCACGGGCGTCGTTGGATCCCACAGCCGAAAGATCATGCTGAAGCTAGAAATGATGAAGCCACAGTCCTGCGAGACGACGAGCGCGGTCAGATCGGGGCCCAGTCCGAAACGCATGGCCGCCGTCTCAGCGGGGGGCGTGACCCCGAGATCCGTCGCGCGGTTGATGCCCGCCGCCGTCGTGTCACCATCGAGCGACAGGGTCACGACCCAGTCGAAATCGCATTCCTCGTCCTGCTGCATCCCGTCGCTGCAGTCCGAGTTAACGCCTGCCTCGACGGTCCCTTCGAGCTGCGACTCCACGCCGGGACTGTCGTCCAGGTCGAGATCGAATCCGAACTCACCGGTCAGCAGATCGAGAGAGATGCCGGCCGGTAATTCATAACTTTCCGGATCATCCACCTTCTTGAGGACATGCACGAGGCCGTCGAGAATGACCCGGTAGTCATCGAAACATTCCTGACTGCATTCGACCAACAGCGGGAAGTTGTCCGGGGTCATGATCTCATCGTCACCGCAAGCGGCGCTGAGGACGACAGACAGGGCAACTACGAGAACGGGCACACTGCGTGTCCGCATGTCACACCTCCAGAATGAGCGGCGCGAAGGCGCCATCGGTCGTCGCTTCATAGATTGGCGCCGCCGAATTGGACTGCGAGTCGGCTGTCATGGGAGATCGTATGTCGTTGTCCTGCGTTCGTGCGCCCCACCAACTATGCGTGAAGTCGGGACGAATTGCAAATGCTCGGCCAGCGCTCCCGGCAGTCGTCTCTCGGGCTCGCAGCCGCAATCTCGAGAAGCCTTCAAGCGGGAGCGGTTTGCGAAAGCGGATCGTCTGGCGCCCCGCTCTACTGAGACGGCTGGCTGGGTTGGAAGAGGAGGCCCTCGATTCTACGCTCGTCCGCCTCGACGACCACGAAGCGACCACCGGGCACATCGACCACGTCATCCCTGGCGCCGATTCGTCCTAGCTCCTGCGTAACGTATCCCGCGATCGTGGTGAAACCGTCTTCGGGAAGATCGAGACCCAGACGTTCGTTGACATCGCGAATTGCGACCGACCCGGACACTCGCGCCGAGCCTCCGCCGAGCCACTCGAAGGGCGCTTGATACTCCGGGTAGTCTTCGTGGATATCGCCGACAATCTCCTCGAGCAAATCCTCGAGCGTGACCAGGCCGGCAGTCCCTCCGAACTCATCGATCACGATCGCGATCTTGAAACGCTCGGCGCGCATCTCCTCGAGAATCTGCTCGACGGTGATGTTCTCGGGCACGAAGCGTGCTGGCTTCACGATACTCCGCATGTCTCCTGTGCCGCGCTGAATGCCGTGCCAGAGATCACGAGCCCGCAGTATGCCGACGATGTGATCCAGCGACTCCTCGAAAACGGGAATGCGCGAGTGCGCCGACTCGAGCATGACCGCCTTGGCCAACTCCAGGCCGGCCGTCACGGGCACGGCGATGATGTCGGTCCTCGGGGTCATGACGGCACCGACTTTCACGGTGTGCAGGTTGATCACATTGCGCATGACCCGCAACTCGTCCTGGTCGATGGTCCCCTCGCGACGGCCGATCTCGGCCAACACCTCGAGCTCCCGGCGGCTGACGGTCGGCTCCCGGGCTCGCTTCGACGTCAGTAGGCGACTCACCAGCGACAAGGGGATCAGCACGGGCTTCATGGTGAAGACCAGACCACGTAGCAGGTACGCCACGGGGCCGGCCAGTACTTTCCAGTGACGCGCGCCCAGAGTCTTCGGGATGATCTCCGAGAAGATCAGCACGGCCAGGGTGAGAAACGCCGAGAAAAGTGCCACCCACGCGTTTCCGAATAGCTGCAACGCCAGCGCACCGCCCATCGCCGCGCCGACCGTGTGCGCGATGGTATTCAGCGTGAGAATTGCCGCGATCGGATCGTCCAGATCCTCGCGGAACCCCGCCAGCAGATCGCCCGCCCGATCACCGCGCCGCTGCAACACCGCCACATAGGAAGCGGACACGGACAGCAGCACGGCTTCCATGATCGAACAAAGAAAGGATACGACTAGCGAGATGCCGACGACCAGGACGAACTTTGCTAGCACTCACACCTCGCCGTTCCGCCCGGCCAATTGGCACCGCCATACTTGCGGGT
>JASFLD010000075.1:0-11882 GCA_050118275.1 Gemmatimonadales bacterium | reverse complement strand
GCCGCTCGTTCCAGACGCCGACGACCACCGAGTTAACCGACTCGTTGGGCGGCTTCAACGAGACTTTGCAGCCGGAGCGGGCGATCAACTACGAGTTGGGGCTCAAGGGAACGGCCTCGCACCGGCTGAGCTACAGCCTGGCCCTCTTCAGAGCCGACATCGAGGACCTGATCGTCGGCTCCGCCGCTGCGGGTACCGAGCGCGTGTTCTTTGACAATGCTGGATCGGCCCGGCATCGGGGGGTGGAGGTCGGCCTCTCGGCACTGTTGGCCGCAGGACTGGTATTCTCAACAGCTTACACCCTTTCCGATTTCGTCTTCAGCGATTTCCGCAACGAGGACGATGATTTCAGTGGCAACCGGTTGCCGGGCGTTCCTCTCAATCAGATCGACAGCCGCTTGACTTACAATCACCCGACCGGGTTCATGGCCGCGCTACGAGTGTGGGGTGTAGACGGCTACTTCGTGGACAACGCCAACCAGAGCCGTAATGACGGGTACGTGACCGTCGACATCCGATTGGGTTACGGTCTCCACACGACGGCGGTGGAGATTTCCCCTCTGCTGGGAGTGAACAATCTGTTCGACGTCCGCTACAACTCATCGGTCGTCGTCAATGCTGTGGGCGGCCGTTACTACGAGCCCGCCCCGGGCCGGAGCCTGTACTTCGGCCTGCGGGCCACGACGGACTGACTTTCCCCGCATTCCTCCAGGTCGCTTCCGCTCTGTAGTGAGCTGCGCTTACGCTGCCCGCGCCGCGGCCGGCAGGCATTCGCACTCCCGGCGGGGCTTCTCTATATTCGGAAAGAACGTCCAGACTTCGGAGGCACGCCGATGGAGCAAGGCACGCCGCTGCAAGACGTCGCGCCGCTCGAGCGCCGACGTTCGACCTTCCTGCAAAGAGTCGTCGGGGCCGCGACGTTTCGCGTTCCGGTCTACGAGGAAGTCGAACATGATCCGCACGCCACCCGTCAGGCGGCGGGCGTGGTCGGCCTCGTGGCGCTGGCGGCAGCCGTCAGCGCCCTCGAGCTGGGGCCCGGAGGGCTGATCGCCGGCATCCTGGGGGCTTACATCGGTTGGGCGCTGTGGTCCGGCACGTGCTACTGGGTGGGTGTACAATTGTTCGACGGCACCGCCGACTGGGGCGAGTTGTTGCGGACCATCGGATTCGCGCAGGCGCCCGGGGTCTTGCTGCTTCTCCGGCTGCTGCCCGAAGCGGGGTTGACGCTCCACCTGCTGGTTCTAGCCTGGATGATCGGGACCGTGCTGGTGGCGATCAGGCAAGCGCTCGACTTCTCGACCGGGCGCGCCCTGGCCACGGCGCTGGCCGGCTTCGTGCCGTATATGCTCGGCAAGCTGTTGATCGAATGGATTCTCGGTGTGACGCCGACGATCCTGCCCTGACCGCCACCACTACAGGCTGATAAATGCTCTACAAGCAGTTCGACGACACCTACATCATTCGATTCGAGGCCGGAGAGATTTTCCCGGACCGTTTCCTCGAGTTCTTGTCGAGCAAAGGCGTGACAGGCGGAAGCTTCACCGCCATCGGCGCGATGCAGCACGCGCGTATCGCGTTCTTCGACGTCGAAGCCAAAGAGTATCGCGACCAGGATATCGACCAGCAGACCGAGGTGCTGTCCTTGATCGGAAACGTGGCACTGCACGAGGGGGAGCGGATCGTACACGCACACATCACGCTGGCCCGCTCGGATTACTCGGTCGTCGGCGGACACCTGCGTCAGGGGATCGTGCGGCCGACACTCGAGGTCACCCTCACCGTGACAGCGGTACGCGATGAGGAGGGTGACGCCGCGTTGCGTCGAAAGGTCGACCCACAATTCGGACTTCCCTCTCTGGACCTCGAGCACCGCTTCTGAGCGAGATGGACAGGGAGGAAGCCATCGTCGAGGTCCTCCGCGAGGCCGAGACCATCGCCGTCGTCGGCTGCTCGCCAAAGCCGTACCGGGACAGCCACTCGGTGGCCCGCTACTTGATGGAGGAAGGCTACCGAGTCGTGCCGATCAATCCGGCGCATGACGAACTGCTCGACGTCAAGGCCTACGCGGATCTCGTATCCGCGCGCGATGGCGAGGGTCGCATCGACATCGTTGACATCTTTCGCGCCCCGCATCTCGTGCGGCCTCACGTCGAGGAGGCCGTGACGATCGGCACGCGCCTGATCTGGATGCAGCTGGGCATCATCAACGAGTCGGCCGCGAAACTGGCTCGCGAGGCCGGCATCCCCGTCATCATGGACGAGTGCCTCCGCGTCGAACACAAGAAGCTGAAACGGCAGGGCAAGCTGTGAGCGATTCCGATCGGGAGGCCGTTCTGGGCGTCGTGCTCGCCGGCGGCGCCAACCGCCGTTACGACGGACGACCCAAAGCCCTCGAGGCCGTAGGCGGCCAAAGGATCGCCGATCGTGTGACGAGCGCCATGAGAGAGGTCGTGGACAGGGTCGTCTTAGTGGCCAATGACGCCGCTACGTTTGGAGTATTGGGTTTGGAGCTGCGGCCCGACGTAAGGCCGGGCATCGGCGCTCTTGGCGGAATTCACACCGCTGTCGCTTGGGCCTGCGAGGGTGGCTACCGCGGCGCACTGATCTCCGCCTGCGACATGCCATTCCTATCGGTGGCGCTCCTGCGAAGGCTGATGGCGGGTGCCACGGCCGACGAAGTGGTGGTCCCCGAAAGCGCTTCGCGTCGCGGCATGGAGCCGCTCTGCGCCTTCTACGGCTCTGGCTGTCTGGGGGCTGTCGAGAGCGCGCTCGAACGCGGGGAGCGGCAAGTGATTTCGTTCTACTCCGACGTCAACGTCCGCACGATTCCGAAAAAAGAGGTCGAATCTTATGGCGATCCGACCCTGTTGTTCTTGAACGTGAATTCTCCCGCGGACCGAGCGCGCGCCGAGGCGGCGCTTCAGAAGAGCGGAACCAAGCACCCATGACACCTCCCGCCCGAAGCGCCCGTCAGCCGCGCGCGGCCGATTGGCTATCGGTCGACGAAGCGCGCGACCTCGTCCTCTCACGAATAATACGGCTGGGGGATGAGGCGGTCCCCATCGGCGAGGCGCGAGACCGCGTGCTCGCCGCCGATGCGGTATCGACGATCAGGCACCCCGCCTGGGACAACAGCGCGATGGACGGTTTTGCCGTCCGCTCCCAGGACATTGAGAGCGCAAGCGAGCGTTCGCCGGTGACGCTACGGGTGATCGAGGACGTGCCCGCCGGCAGCTTTCCGACGCGCTCGCTGGGCCCGGGTGAGGCGGCCCGCGTCATGACCGGCGCACCGGTTCCGTCGGGGGCGGACGGGGTGACGCGGCTCGAGTACACGGAACCCGGTCCCGACGCCGACTCGGTGAGAGTGCGCAGCGCTGCTGATGCGGGGCGGAACATACGGCTCAGGGGCGAGGATCTCGAGGTCGGCGATCGTCCTCTGAGCGCCGGCGTTCTGCTCCGGCCGGCCGAGATCGGCGTCCTGGCGATGCTGGGGAAGGCCGAGGTCCCCGTCTACCGGCGGCCGAGGGTCGGGATCCTGGCTACGGGAGACGAACTGGCCGACTTCGATGAGTTCGAACTGGTCGAGGCGGGCCGGCGCATCATGAACTCGAACTCCTATGCACTGGCGGCGCAGGTAGAGGAGTGCGGCGCCGTACCCCTGCCGCTGGGCATTGCACGCGACAGCCGGGAGAGCCTCGCCGAGCGTTTGAGCGCGGCGCGCGGTAATGAGGCGCTCATCACGTCGGCCGGCCTGGCGGTCGGCGACCACGATTACGTGAAAGAGGTGCTCGATGATCTGGGCATGGAGTTCCTCTTCTACCGTGTCACGATGCGTCCAGGGAGTCCGTTCACCTTCGGGATGCTCGGCGAGATGCCGGTCTTCGCGCTGCCGGGCAACCCCGTCTCGGCGATGGTGACCTTCGAGTTGCTGGTCCGCCCGGCGCTGCGGAAGATGATGGGCCTGAAGCGTTACGACCGCCCCACCCGGCGCATCCAGCTGGCCGAGCCGGTGGTGGTGAAGGGGCGGCTGACGCACTTCTACCGGGCGATTCTGGAACGGAGGAACGACGGTGGCTGGTCGGCGCGGCTTACGGGCCCTCAGGGCTCCGGCATCCTGACCTCGATGTCGCAAGCCGACGCGCTGATCAGAGTGCCGGCGAACAGCGAGCTTCCCGCGGGCGCCGAAGTGGATGCCATCGTGTTACGCGAGAGATAAGTCGTTTGGGGACGAGCCTCAAAGCCTGAACATGAAGCCCAGGCCAATGGCGAAGTCGAGTGCCATGGACTTGACGTCGATGTTGTCCTGTTCGGCCGGCGAGACCAGGTAGAACCGGAAATCGAGCTTGAAGACGCGACGACTGCGCGAACCCAGCTCGACGCCGGCACCCAATATCCCCATGACGTCGGTGAACGGATCGGAGTTGTGACGATAGTCCGGCGCCTCTTCGCTGTCGGGTACGATGTAGCGTGCTCCGCCGCCGAAGATGAAGTAGCCGGGGATGTTCGGCTTCACCTTGACCAACAGCTCGCCGACGGCCTGCCACTGCGTGAAACCGTCGCGGCTAACGGTCTTGCTGATCCGTGTCTCCCGTTTCTCGTTCAATCGCGCCCAACTGCCGCCGGCGCCCAGCGCCAGGGTGCGCGTGAGCCGGTACTCCAGTCGAGCTCCGATCGGCGGCCCGCCTCCGAACGATATGTCTTCCTCGTTGGCCGTGTACTCACCGCGCTTGCCGCGGAACACGATCTCGAACGACGGGCCGATCGAGAAGCGCGGGACCGTGTCGCGTTCTTCGAACTGCGCCCGCGCCGAGTTGCCCCAGAGCGCGAGGACGGCGAGGGACAGGACTGGCGGTGTAACGCGTCGCGCAGTGGCAAACATTTTCAGTTCTCCGAACGCAGTCTGCGAATCTCCTCCGTTAGACGCGGCACGACCTCGAACAGATCGCCGACGATGCCGTAGTCGGCGACCTTGAAGATCGGTGCTTCGGCGTCCCTATTCACCGCGACAATGCACTTGGAGGTCTGCATGCCCGCTAAATGTTGAATCGCGCCGCTGATCCCGATGGCGAAATAGAGCGGCGGGGCCACGACCTTGCCGGTCTGCCCCACCTGTTCGTCGTGCGGGCGCCAGCCCGCGTCGACGACCGCGCGGCTCGCACCCAAGGCGGTCTGTGGACCCAGCGCGTCGGCCAGCTCCTCGAGGATAGTCCACCTTTCGGGGCCCTGCATACCCCGGCCGCCGGCCACGATGATCTCGGCCTCCGTCACATCCGGCCGTGCCTTGCGTTCGCTCGAGGCGCTCTTCACGCTCATCGGCTGTTGGGCGGCATCGATCTCGACAGCCAATTCTTCCACTTCACCATTGCGGGCGTTCTCGACCGCCGAGTACGCTCGCGGCCGCACGGATGACAGCGCGGGCTCGGACTTGAAGGCCAATTTTACGAAGACCTTACCAGCATAAGCCGGCCGTACGACTACCAGACGGCCATCCTCCACCCTGATCTCCGTCACGTCGCTGGCCAGCCCGACCCCGAGACGCGCCGCCAATCGCGGCATCAGGTCCTTTCCCTGAGCGCTGGCGGGGGCCAACACCGCCTTCGCTTCCCGCTCCCGGATGACCTTTGCGAGTACGGCCGTGAGGCCTTCCGGTGCGTACTCCGAGAACGACTCCGACGTACCGACCAAGATCCGGTCAGCGCCGTAGGCGGCAAGTTTGTCCGTGCTGTCGCCAACCCCGGGCGGGCCCAACATGATCGCCACCAGATCGATGCCCCATGCATCCGCCACGGCCCGCCCCGCCGTCAACACTTCGAGGCTGGTTTGACGCAGGGCCCCGGCTCTCTGTTCAGCAATCGCAATTACGCTCATAGTCGTCAGAGCACCTTGGCCTCTTCGCGCAGTTTCTTTACCAGATCGGGAACGGCAGCCGCGCCCTCCCCGACGATCTCCCCCGCCGAGCGCTCCGGTGGACCCGTGACCTGGAGGACCTCGAGCCGCGATTCCGCGTCGCCTACCTCCAACTCCTCCAACGGCTTCTTCTTCGCCGCCATGATCCCTTTCAGGCTGGCATAGCGAGGCTCGTTCAGTCCCTTTTGCGCGGCGACCACAGCGGGCAGACCGAACTCCAGGACTTCATGGCCACCTTCTACCTCGCGCTCGGCTTTCGCTTTTCCACCCTCGATCTGCAGATCGACGACAACATTCGCGCACGGCAGCCCCAGCAACTCGGCAACCATGGCCGGCACCTGCAGATTGTCGTCATCGATCGCCTGCTTGCCGAATAATATCAGGTCGTACTCCCGATCTCTGATCGCCGCGGCCAGTCTCTCCGCCGTGCCAAGCCCATCGACCGACGGTCTGCCCTTGAGCAAGACTGCCTGGTCGACTCCCATCGCCAGGGCCGTCCGCAGCGTTTCCTTCGATTCTTCTCCGCCCAAGGTCATGACCGTCACGGCGCCCTCTCCGGCCGCTTCCTTCAGCCGAAGCGCTTCCTCGATCGCGTACTCGTCATAGGGGTTGACGATGAATTTTTGACCCTCGGTGTCGACGGAGGTCCCGTCCGCGGCGATCCCGATGCGGCTTTCCGTATCGGGTACGCGCTTGATGCATACGATGATGTTCATCTCTTATCGCGGCCTATCGATATTCACGGCAAATCGCACAAATCGAGAGATCAGTTCTTGAATGCGTCCAGGCGGTCCATCTCGTCATCGGTCAACCCGCAGTAACGATGCAGTACAAGGTCGATCAACCGGTCCGTCAGGTCGACCTCCTTCGCGCGTTGGGTGGCACTGGCATGTATCTGTCCGGAGCGCAGCTTCAACAGTCGGCCAGCCAACCACTCGAGAAAGGCCGAGACGACATCGCGGTGCGGACCGCCCTCACCCAGCTCGCTCGCCGTGTGAGTCGTGAGGAGCGCATCGACCAGCGCGAGAGTCCCTGGAAAGACGAGCGCCACAACCGATCCTGATTCGGTCGATTCCTCGCCGGTCTCCTCCTCCCAAGTCATCTCGTTCTCGTACAGCTGTTGCGCCTCCTCGAACAGGTGGCGATGCTGTGCTTCCGGAGTGTGGTCGATTGGCGGATGCGCAGGCAGTTCCCGGCCGAGCAGCTCGGCGATCGACCCGAGGCGCGCCTCTATGTTCGCCCGACCACCGGAGTTCTTCTGGGTACCCATACCGTTCTGCTCGCTTGATTGACCGTACGTGGTGTGGGGCTCCGCCGAATCACCCTCCGCGCCAAGCCACTCGCCGCGCAACGGTCACACAGTCCGCGCATGCGTTCAATGTAGGCGGATCCCGCGGTCACAACAGAGCCGCGGAAAACCTGTCCGCCATGCTCCCGCGCTCCTCTACATATCGCCGCAGCCCGCGCGAAGCAAGCCAGGTGCCGACTGCCGTGTGACCTCAGGGATCGCCGCTCGTCACGGCACATCGCCGCAGCCGGCGGAGATTTTTCCGATCGTTGCGTACCGGGTCTTTACCTTTCGGCGTCTCGATCACTTTCGGCACCTTTCCGAAGCGTGGGTCCCGCATGATGTGGCGGAAGGGTGCCAGGCCGAGCTGACCGTCCCCGATATCCTCATGCCGATCCACCCGGCTCCCGAGCGGAGTCTTCGAATCGTTCAGGTGAAAGAGTCGCACCCGCTCGAGCCCAACCAGTCGCTCGAGCTCCTGTATGACCCCTTCATAATCGGATACCAAATCGTAGCCGGCGGCGAGTAGGTGCGCCGTATCGATGCAGACACCCAGGTAAGGCTGAAATTCACGGCCGACTCCCTCCAGCAGAGACGCCAGCTCAGCGAAATCGGCGCCCAGCGACGTCCCTTGACCAGCGGTCGATTCGAACAGGACCGCCGTATCCGTTCCGCCCAAACGCTGCAATGCCCGTCGCACGGCGCGCGCGTTGCGGCGCAGGCCGGATGGGCGATCGCCGTCCGTTGCGTTTCCCGGGTGGGTCACCAGGAAATCGAGCCCCAAGGCATGGCAGCGTTCCAGTTCCCTGCAGAAAGAACGGAAGGATCGGTCGCGAAGGCTCCGGTTCGGGCTGGCGAGATTGATGAGATACGAGTCGTGGGAACCGGCGAACTTGATGCCGTGCGTTTCGATCGCCGCGCGAAACGCTGCGGCCGTTTCTTCATCCACGCGACGCTCCGCCCACCGACTGGCCTGCTTGGTGAATATCTGTATGACGGCCGCACCAATCGCGGCGCCGCGTGCCGGCGCCAGCTCGAGCCCGCCGGCCGTCGACACGTGGGCTCCCAGCACAGGACTTTCTGGCTCGGCCTTGTCGCTAACCAAATCTCCGATCGGCCCTGCTCAAACGGGGTCCATGCCTAACGGTTGCGATCCCTGCGCATCGCCTCGACGCGTTGAGCCAACTGTTGCTGCAACAGCATGAAGCGGAGGGTCTGCCGTGGCGTGATGACTTCGAACAGTCTCCCCTCCTGCCAGTCCAGCAGCTCGATCTCCTGGCGCCTGACAGCGAGGATCTCCCCGGCGAGGCGGCGGAAGTCCTCGTCGGGCGTGGCCGGATCCGACAGCGCCTCCCGGATCCGGCGCCGCAGCTGGGCCTGCGACCGCGCCAACTCCGTTCGCCGGCTCATCGTCTCGCGCAGAACGCGCTCGAGCCCCGCCCGCTCCTCGACCGTCAGGTCGAGCTCCGTCGTAGAGTGGTCCAGGAACATCTGGATCACCCGCTCCTGCCCGTGCTGTGTGGAGCGATCCTGGCCGCGTGGCTGCGCCGCCTGTTGTGAAATGACTGGAGACGGGCCCGCCAGTGCCGCCGCCAGCGCGAGTATCGATACCGCTTTGCTCCGCCATTTTCTCATGAGCGCCCCACCTCGGCCACCAGTTGCTGGAACTCCGGCTCGGTCAAGTCCGACGAGCCAAAACCGGGCGCGATGAACCCGGAAGAACTCAAGCCGGTTGTCCACGCTGCCACCTCCGCGTTGGGGAGGTCAGCCACTTCACGAGCGATCGATTCGATGTCCGAGGGTCCGGCGTCTCCGCTCCCGCACACGCGTACCCAAGAGAGGATGACAACCGCCGCCGCCGCCAGCGCGGCGAGCCATCGCCCAGCACGACGACGCGCACCGGCCCCTCCCTCTGTCTGCGTCGCCTCGACGATCTCATCGACGAAGTGGTCCCAACGATCCTGGTCCGGCACCGGCACCGGCGTCTGCTGCAGGAGGCTCACCGCGTTGGCGCGTTGGCGACATTCGGCACACGTCGCGATATGCGCGCGGACCGTCTCCTCCTCATCAGCTGACAACCTCCCCGACAAAAACTGGGGGATCAGCTCACCGACGACCGAACAGTCCCTGTCCGTCATGTCAGAGCCTCTCTCAGCCTCTGAATCCCATGGTGATAGTTCACCCGGGCCGAGCCTTCCGAGCAGCCGATGATCTCGCCGATCTCCTTGAAGCTCAGTCCCTCGTAGATACGCAGCGTCACGGCTCCCCTCTGCTTCTCCGGCAGCGTTGCCAGTTCCCGAGCCGCGCGCGCGTAAGCATCGGCTCGGGCCGCCCGTGCATCGGGTGGCGTGCGCAGATCGGGGAACTGGGCCCCGGTATCCAGTCTGATCTCGCCACGCCGCTTCTGTCGGCGCGCCGTCGTCCTAACGAGGTTCAACGTGATCGAGAACAGCCAGGTTCTGAAACGGCCGTCTCCCCGATAGTTCTTCAAGCCATCGTAGGCACGTACGAAGACATCTTGTGCCACATCCAGGGCATGCTCGGAATCGCCCAGCCAGCGAACGGCAAAACGGTACACGGCGTCACGGTGCAGCCGCACCAACTGCCCGAACGCCGCCCTGTCGCCGGCGCGGGCCTGTTCGATCAACAGGTGCTCGTCCATCCTGCCCATATGACGCCGATCACGCCGCCTCCGTTAAACCCGGCCCAGGGGAGTGGCGAACCCCGGCATCTCCGTACCCGTGCGCACCGCCCGGCCCTTGCTCCGCGCCTCCGAGCGTACAATATAAGTCTCTGGAGGGAAACGGCGTCTGACGCCAGGAAGGGGAGGCTGGAATGGGTGCAGTTCGGAGAGTCGCGACGGTCGCGCTGGCGGGCGTCGCTTTTGTTGTAGGCGCCGAGCGCGGCGAGGCTCAGGTCGTCGCAGAGCCCGCGTTGCTGACCGCCGGGGTGCCGGCAGGCGAGACCTTCCTGCCGTATGTCGTTTTTCCGGAGGAGTCATACGTGCTGGGCGGGATGATCCGGTTTGGCGTGAGTGATGACGTGGACATCGGCGGCCGCGCCGGGATGTGGTTGCGGAACGATGCCGACGACACCCCGTTCGCCGGCGCCGATGTGCGCTACGGTTTGCTGACCCGACCGCTCTCGACGGGCGGCGGCCTGCTCAACCTGTCTTTCGCCTTCGGTCTCGGACTGAGCGAACCCGGCGTGACCGTCTGGAAGATCCCCGTCGGCGCGATCGCCGGGATCGGATTCCGACTGGCCGGAGGGGATTCGGAGATTTTCGCGCACCCACGGCTCGAGTTCGGAATCAGCTCAGGCCCGGACGAAACGGACTCGGCTCTTGTTCTGGACCTCGGCGGCGTCTTCTCGATCACCCCGCAGATGGGCGCCGTGCTCGACTTCAGGTTCGGTGACGGGATATACAGCGAGGGTGACAACGTCGCTATCGCCCTCGGAGCGATCTGGCGGATTTAGAGCGACACGGGACGGTCGCGCTCGGCGCTCACGATACAGACGAAACCGAACGGCTCCTCACCTGCAGCACGGAACTGGTGCGCGTCGTTCGGCGCCACGAAGACGACATCTCCGAAGCGGACTGGCTGCCAGCGATCGCCGAGCCTGACCTCTCCTTCACCGCGCAGCGCGATCACGACGTGCTGGTGCTCGTGTCGTTCGTGGCTCGTGTAGCCGCCGGGCCCCACCTCGAAATAGCGCACGTGGAATGGTGCGTCTTCCGGCGCACCGACCAGGGGATGACGTATGACGCCGCGGTGACTCTCCCCCTCCTCCTTGTAAGCGACAGGAGACACACCGTCCCAACGGAAGTTCTCGAACCGGATCACGCGGCTCGTCGATACGTCTGTCCGTTGCTTGGAATTGGCCATGGCTGGGTCGCTATCCAAGGGTCATATCGACCTGACCTCGACACCGAGGCCGTGCGGATAGATCAGGGACCGTAGTCCTTCATCCGCGATCTTGGCCATCTGGAGCGCCTCGCCGACGCCGTCCAGACCGAAGCGATGGGTGATCAAGTCCTCCACCTCCAAATTCCCACTCGCGATCAGGTCGAGTGCCTGGCGCGTGTCGGTCGGTCCGGACGAGTAGCTGTGCGTGATGGTGACCTCCTTGAAGTACAGGTCGTGTGGCCGGTACGCGACGGTCGCCTCCGGCGGTGTCGGTGTGAAGATCAAAACGTTGGCACCCGGCGCTGCCCCGTCCAAGCCTTGCTCGATCGCCTCGACCGAGCCGGGTCCGACGATGATCCTCTCCGCCCCCCAACCATCGGTGACCTCGCGGAGTCGCTCTTGGAAGTCGCTGCCCCCGGGGTCCAGCACATGGTCGGCACCCGCCTGACGCGCATACTCACGCCGCACTTCGACCGGGTCGCTGACGATGATGGGACGGGCGCCGAACAGTCGTGCCAGGCGCAAGTTGATCAGCCCCATCGGTCCGGCGCCGATCACCCAGAAGCTGATACCGGGCTCGACGTTCATCTTCCGGAACGCCCGTAGACTGCAGGCGACCGGCTCGATGAACGCACCAGCCTCGTCCGAAACATCCTCCGGCAACTTCAGTACATCCAGCCGCACGATCTCCGCCGACACTCGGACGAACTCGGCGAAGCCTCCCGGGTCGAGATGCGTCTCCCGAAACCGATGGCACGATGTGAACAGACCGCGCTGGC
>JASFLD010000074.1:0-11934 GCA_050118275.1 Gemmatimonadales bacterium | reverse complement strand
GCGATGCTCGTCGCGACGTGCTTGCTCGGCTACTACGCGAGCACACACCTCGCCGTGAACAGTGACACGGGGAGCATGATCTCGGATCGGCTCCGATGGCGCCAAGCGTTCCTCGAGTACGAGCGCGCCTTTCCCCAACTCGGCGACGAGTTCCACGTTATCATCGATGGCGTGACGCCCGAGGTGGCGGAGTCGGCGCAGCGCGAGCTCGCACGGCGCCTGCGCGAGCGACCGGATCTCTTCGAGGATCTCTTCCTCCCGTCTGGTGGACCGTTCTTCGAGCGGAACGGCCTCCTTTACCGCGCGCCTGAAGAGCTCGAGCGGCTCGATGAAAGGCTCGCTCGTTTCGGGGACTTGCTGCTCGGGCTCGAGCGCCAACCGACGCTGCGTGGCATGGCCGACGTACTTATCCGGGCCATGCGCGAGGGGCATACCGGGAACGCGAGGACAGAGGTGGACCCTGGGGATGCAATCACGGAGGCTGATGCCCTCGACCTTCGACCAATCCTCGTTCGGGTCGGGACCGCGTTCAAGGCCCAGCTACAGGGAAGGACGTACCAGGTCTCGTGGCGCGACCTCCTAAGCGGCGACCCCTCGTCGGGCCCGCACAGCCGGCGCGCGATCATCATCAGGCCGCGCCTGGACTACACGAGCCCGCTGCCGGCCGAGAAGGCCATCCAGGGCGTTCGGGAGCTGGCGGTCGGCCTGGGTCTGAAGGGGGGCCGAGGCGTTAGGGTGCGGATCACCGGCTCTGAAGCGATCGAGCACGAGGCGCTCGAGAGCGCCATGCAGAGCACCGCCAGAGCCGGGCTGGCCGCGCTGGTCGCCGTGGGGATCATCCTGCTCCTAGGATTGCGGTCGCCCCGCCTGGTGATCGCCAGCCTGCTGACGCTGATCGCCGGCCTGGCCGGGACGGCGTCCTTCGCCGCCGCGGCGGTCGGTCGCCTTAACCTGATATCAATCGCATTCGCGATCCTCTATGTAGGCCTGGGAATCGACTATGCGCTCCATCTGTGTCTCGCGTACGTCGAGGCTCGGCGTGAGGCGGGCTCACATGAGGCCGCGATGCTGTTGGCGGCCCGCCGCGTCGGGGTGTCGCTGTTGCTCAGCGCCGTGACCACGGCCGCAGGCTTCTACGCGTTCATTCCGACCGATTTCAGCGGGGTGTCTGAGCTGGGTTTGATCTCCGGGACGGGCATGTTCATTAGCCTGGTGGCCACCCTCACGCTGCTTCCCGCGCTCCTCACGCTTCGGTTCTTCCGCTTGGAGCCAGCGGCGTTCCGCGCAGGAGAGAAAGCTTCGGGAGTACCGGGCTCGGGGGCCCTGAGTGTGCTCGCGCGGCGGGGAAGGCGATGGATCTTGGCCGTCACGGCTGTGCTAACGGTTGCATCGCTGGCCGTCCTGACGCGCGTGAAGTTCGACCAGAACCCGATGAACCTGAGCGACCCGGAGTCCGAGTCCGTCAAGACGTTCAGGGAGCTGGTGGAAGACCCCAACGCTGTGCCCTTCACCGTTTCGGTACTGGCTCCAAACGGGAAGGGGGCGCGTGATCTGGCGAGGCGGCTGCAGCGTCTTCCCGAAGTCGAGACCGCTCTCGCCGTCCATGACCTCGTGCCGGACGATCAGCCGCGCAAGTTGGCGATTCTGGCCAGCATTGCGAGGACGATCGGCCAGCCTGTGGAGCCCTCCCAGAGTGTCCCACCAGCCTCGGCGCGGGTGGACGAGGCTGACAGCGCCGTGGCGGATTTGAGTGACGCGGTGGCCGCGTTCACTAGGCGACACCCGGGCGAGCAGGCGGGGGGCTCGAAGCTCCGGTTGGTCTTCAAGCTATGGCGATGGAGACTGGAGAAGTGGCCTCCCCAAACGCAGGCGAGGATGATCGAGGAACTCGAGGAGAGCCTTGTGGGAGCGTTGACGCATGACTTGGAAATCCTACGAGCTTCCAGAAGGGCGCGGACCGTCAGGCTGGGCGATCTGCCCGAGGCGCTCCGTAGTCGATGGATCGGCATCGGCGGTGCTCACAGGGTCCAGATCGTACCGAAGGAGCGGCTGGACACGAGCCAGAAGCTGGCTTCTTTCGTGGAGAGCGTGCGAAGCGAGGAGGCTGACGTAACTGGGATCCCGGTGAACGATCTCGAGTCTGGTCGCATCGCGGTGCGTGCCCTTCGCAAGGCGTTCGCGCTGGCGCTGATCGCCACCGTGGTGGTGCTCGTCTTGATGCTGCCGGCCCCAACCCAGGCCGCGACCATACTCGCCTCTCTGCTGATCGGCGCGGTGCTGACGTTCGGCGCTTCCGTAGCAATGGACCTGCCGATGAACTTCGCGAACATGATCACGCTGCCGCTGTTGCTGGGCGTCGGTGTGGACAACGGGATTCACGTGCTCCACCGGGCGCGTGCGTTCCCTGGGCAGGACGACAACTTCTACGCGACGAGCACTGCTCGCGCCGTGCTGTTCAGTACCCTGACGACCATCGCGAGTTTCGGGAATCTGGCCGTATCGAGACACTACGGGCTGGCCAGCATGGGTCGCTTGCTGACGATCGGCATGCTGGCATTCTTGTTCTGCACCTTGCTCGTGCTTCCGAGCATGCTCGCGGTGCGAGAACCGAACCAGGAGCGTCCGCCGGCATTTCGGGGCCTGTAGGACTTCAGCCCGCGTCGCCGATGTTGCCGTACTGGCCAAGCGCAGCGACTTCAGGTTAGCGGCCCGGGATCCCCCAGAATCTGCAGAACGCGTTGGGCGACGTGTATTCAAGCCTAGCGCAATGCGGGCGCCTCGGCCGCGAATCGTGGAGACGCGCCCACCGCGTCGCGGCGCTGTGTGACATCGTTGTCGGGGACGACGACGGCGACCCAGGGGGCATCGGTCGAGATCATCTTACCCTGCCACTCGAGACGCGCCGCCGCATCCGGCCGCAGCGTCAACGTTCGCTCGTCGGTGTCCACGTCCAGGTTCTCCGCGCGGAGCGCGAACGTGTGAAGACCATCGCCACGGGCTGTGAGGCGAATCGTGACTTCGTCGTTGGCGGAAGTCTCCGTCTCGAGGGCGAAGTCCAACGCGCGGCCGGGCCTCAGATCGACGCGCTGTGTGCCGCCCGGCAGCAGCGTCACGTTCGTTCGGTGATCGGCGGCTCGCAGCGTGTACTGGCCGGCCGGGACGAACGCGCGGAAGGCACCGTCGGCGTCGGGGTCGAGCGAGATCACGTGCCCCGTCGTCGCCTCGGCGAGCTCGGTAGTAGTCGTGCCTGACGGTACGCGGCCCTCGAGCAGCGCCGGACCGGCGATGTCCCGCATCAGCCACAGCCAGCGCGCGACGGGGTGCACCCAGACCTCTTTGTAGACGTACATGTTCTGCGCGGGCCAGTAGGGCACGTCGCGCACGCCGCGGGTCTTCATCCCCACGGGCAGCGCGCCCACGATGTCACCGGACGACACGCTGTACTGCTGCGTCCAGTCGTAGCCCTCGCCGTACATCGTGCTCTGGACGAATGGGTTGCGGCCGACGATCCACTGCGCCTGCAACCGCGCCAGCTCGGCAGCGGCCAGGTCGCGGCGCAGATGCGCGGCGGTGGACAGCGCCACCGCCTGCGAGAGCAGCACGCCGTAGTTCCCGCGCCGCGCGAACCAGACGGGGAAGGCGCGCAGGTAGTAGCCGTCGCCCAGCGGCAGGCCTTCGAGCACCTGCGCGCGGAACGCCTCCGGCGTCGCCTGGTAGCGGCCCAGGTCCGCGGTCATCTTCAGGTGGTCGGTGTCGCGGTAGACGTAAGCGGGCAACACCTGGTAAGGCGCGGTCGTTCGGGCGCCCGCTTTCAGGTACTCGGCGTAGCGTGCGACTGTCGCGTACCAGCCCATCCAGTCCGGGTGGTCCGGGAACGCCTCGACGAGTTGCGCGAGGGCAACGACGGGCGCCTGGTCGTTGCCGCGGTGGAACTGGTGGAACAGCGTGTCGCGTTCGGGGCCGGTGTAGAAGAAACCGGCCAGCGGGTACTCGGTGCCCACGTAGCTCTGCTGCTGGGACTCGACGATGATGCGTGCCAGCTCGATGGCCTTGTCGGCGTACTGCTGACCATCCGTAGCCCGGTACAGCTCGAGCGATGCGGTGATGCCTATGCCTGCCAGCTCCACGGGCATCGCTCTGTACGCGGGCGTCGCCCAGGTGTCGGGCCCTTCCGTCCCGGCGATGGCATAGCGCCAGTCGTCCTCGGCGATGCGCAGGCTCCGCGCCGCCAGCTCGGGCTCGCGATCTTTCAGCACGTGATACGCGATGGCGCCGGCGGCCGCGGCGATGTAGTTGACGTTCGGGTTGTTCTTTGCTTCGCGCGAGCGGTCATCGGCATCGCCGATGATGCCGTTGGTCCAGATGTTGTTGCCGGCGAAGCCGATTCGATAACCACCGGGGAAGCGCACTCTGAGGACCCAATCGAGCCCCCACTTCGCTTCCTCCAGCAGCCGGGCCAGCAAGTCAGGAGCGTCACCTCGGTCTTGCAGCCGCTCGGCCAGCGCGAACATCGCGTACGTCGCCTCCCCGGTGTTCACCAGGCCCTGCGACAGGTCGCCGGCATCGTGCCAGCCGCCGTTTATCGGAATCTCGAGGTCACCGAGCGTCGCCATCCAGTCGAGGTGATCGATGCCGTGCGAGCCGGGCACCGCGTAGCCGCAGCGCTCGCCGAAGAAGAAGTTGATGGCCTTCCAGATCGTGCCGCGCCAGACGTCGGCGTCGATGCGGAAGGCGCGCGTGCGCGCATCGCCAGCGCGGAGTACGTAGCGCCCCGGCGTGCGCGCCCCGGAGAAGTCCAGCACCTGGAACTCGCCGAGCCGCGTGCGCAGCGTACGGATCGGTTTCCGCAGGACCACCACGTTCGCGGCGTTGACCTCGGCCGGTGCTCTCCACGCGGTCGCTGCTGGCTGGCCGGCGCCCGGCCCGTCGTCGTCGCCGAGGCGGATCAACTCGAACTCGCGCGCCGCCAGGCCACTGGCCAGCGCCGTCTTGGCGGAGCCGAGGGCGTAACCGGTGTGACTATACGCGATGCCGCCCGGCGCGACGTTCCACCCCTCGTAGTGATCGGGCTCGACGCGTTCGAGGGCGAGGTCCGCGATCTCGAACGCGACGCGATCGTCGGGGTCCGCCAGCATCTTGTTGACCCAGTAGCCGATCTCGATCGCGGTCACCCTGTCGCGGGCGAGGGGCTCGATCTCCCATTGCACGTGCTGCCAGCGGCCGTTTTGCAGCGTGACGTAGTGTATGCCGTCGCGGTGGTAGGCGTCCGGCACCGTGTCCCGACCCTCGTTGTGCAGTACGATCTGGAGTGGGAGCATCGGGAAGCCGGAGACGTCCGGCCGAACCCACAGCGAGATCCGGTTGTAGGCACTCCAGTCCTCGCCGGGGAAGACGCGCCGCAGGTTCACGGCCGAGAGGCCGTTGCGCGTGGGGGCGGGCGCGTCGCGGAACATCTCCATGTCCACACGCAGGGCGTGCAGGTCGCCGGCGGGGCCGGCATCGCCGAGGAACGTCAGCTTTCCCGTGCCCTCGAACCGCCATGTCTCCGGGTCGGACATGTCGTCGAGGACACGGCTCTGCAGCACGGGCTTGTTCAGCCAGCGGAACTCCGCCGAGTTCTCGATCTCGATCGGCATCGGCATGGCAGGCACCTGCGCGGCTGCCGCGGAGGGCAGGCCCGTGGCGAGGACGAGCGTGACGGCTAGGGCGAGGGAAGGTGTTGGCGCGTTGAGCGCTGGCCCCTGCGGGACACGTTGGGCGCGGGGGGCGCGGGGGGCGCGGGGGGCGCGGGCGCATCCAGCGGGTGCGATGTCGCTCTGCTGCGGCATGGTGCCTAGCGGGAGCCGCGTGCGCCGAACAAGAAGGTCAACGGGTCCTCGAGGCGGGCGCGCCACGAGGCCTCGTTGTGAGTGGCGCCCTCGTAGCGGCGAACGACGAAATCCTCCCCTTCGACCCGATCTTGCTCCAAAAGCCATGTTCGCACGGCGGAGTGGGTGGGGCCGTACCCGGCGTCCAGCCCTTCCGTGCCGTAGTCGAACCAGTAGCGGGCGCCCTTCGGGACGGTCAGGCCGGCTTCGATGTCACGGATGATGAAGGGCGTCTCGTCGGGTTCCCGATCGGCAGCGACGCCGGGGAAGTATTGCGCGACCTGCGCCTCTGACATCGGGAAGTGGGTCGACAGGCAGCCGCAGGCGCCGAAGACGTCCGGGTGGTGGGTCACCAGATAGAACGAGAGCAGACCGCCCATCGAGGAACCCATGACGGCGGTGTTCTCCGGCCCGGTCAGAGTGCGGAACTCGGCGTTGACCCTCGGCATCAGCTCTTCGAGCAGGAAGCGCGCGTAGTCGGGCGCCTGGTGCCAGGGTGAATACTCCGGGCCCCGTTCGGCCGTGCTCCAGACGCCGACGACGATGATGGGCGGGATCGTCCCGCTCTCGACCAAACGTACCACCGCTTCGTCGACGCCCCAGTCGATACCGGTGTTCGCGATGCGCGGGTCGAACAGGTTCTGTCCGTCGTGCATGTAGAGGACGGGATAGCGGGCGGCCGGATCCTCGTCATAGCCGGGCGGCAGCCAGATCTCGACATGGCGTGTCGGGCCCAGATACGCCGATGACACATCGGTCCAATAGACGAGCCGACCGAGTACGCCCGAGCCCTCCCAGTCGGCGATGTATTCCTTTGGGTCCTTCTTGAAGTCGGGGATCTCGTGAGACGCCTCGACATCGCCGTCGATGAGCATCTGTTGGTTGGGCATGACCGTGCCGGAGGGGCCGAGCGCCTCCCGGTCCCACGATCCCAGCGTGAACTTGTACTCGAACGTCGTGCCCTTCGGAGCCTTCAGCCGCGCGATCCGCTCGCGCCCTTCACCCGTCATCGCCAGCCCGTCGGGCTTCCACGGCCCCAGCGCGGGGAGGCTGCCGGCGAGGTAGACCGTCCCCGTGCCTTCCGGCACGAGGGCGCGGATGGTCGCGGTGCAACATTCGGCCGCGGCTTCTTGGCCGGAGGGCTCTTCGGCCGACATGTTTCGAGGCTGCTCTTCCCGCGCGCATGACGCGACGGCGAACAGGATGGCAAAAGCGAAAATGCCGCGCATGATTTGATTTCTCCTCGCCACCGAGACGCTCGTCCCTGGATCGAAGCCACCGCTCATTGACTCTTCCGCAACCGAAACAGGGCCTCGGCGAACCGGCGGCCCAGGTCGAGGAAGCCCGCGCTGTCGTAGTGCCAGGTATCGGAGTAGTCGTACCGGTCCGTCGTGGTCACGAGCGCGGCGGCGCCGTCCTCTTCTACGAACGCCGCCTGCGCGGCGCGCACGATTCCGCCGTGATCCCACACCTTCCCATCCTCGTCGCGTCCCGAATCGGAGATCCGCCCGATCACGACCGGGAGGTCGTCGACGCGGAACGCCGCCCGGATGAGATCGACTAGTTCCGCCAGGTTGTCCTGGTAGCGCTCGGCGATTTCTACGGTGTGCGCGGCGTCGCTCTCCCCCTGCATCCAGACGATCCCGGCCGGCACGAGCTGGTCTCGGATACCATCGCCATCGATGTCTTCGATCGCCATGGCGTTGCGAACGGTGGCGAGGAAGTGGTCGTACTGGTTCACGCCGTCGGGGCCGCCGTAGTCCTCGTCCCACGACCCGAACGGTCCGGCCGCGGCGGCGTCGATGGATGTCCCTCCGCGGGAGTACTTGATCAGCGCGATCCTGGCGTTGGGGTCCAGCTCGCTCATGCGCTCCGCGAATGTCAGCTCCACTCCGAACCTCTCGGAGTAGTGGTTGACGGATCCGTCGGAGAAGAAGCCGTAGCCATGCCCGGGCCGCAGCTTGGCCCATATGCCCCGGCCGCCGCCCGAGCTGTCATCCGGGACCGGATTACCGTGGAAGATCATCACACGAGACTCGTGGCCCACGAGATGTTCGGGCAGCTCGCCGTTCTTCCCGAAGCCGTCCATGTTCGATTGGCCACCGAGGAAGTACAGATCGTAAGTTGTCTGTGCTCGCGCCGGCTGACCAGAGAAGAAGATCGCGAACAGCAGTAGCTCGATCGGCAAGCGCTTGTACCGGTTCATGGAAGCCTCCTGGGCTGCGTCAGACTAAGAACCGCCCCGGGACCGCGCAACGGCAAACCGCGCCGTCCGTTCTCCGCCTTGCCGTCAAGACTTCGGGTCGCCCGACCGGCGTGGGCCGTCGGTTGGCCGGCTGGGCTGGACAATCGGGATCCCCGGCGTGTACTCTTCGAGCTTCCTCGTGCCCTCTAAAGTGGGCCATTTCTCTTCAGCGTGGTGTGGTGACTGCGGTCGCCCGCCAGGAGGAATCTTACAATGGCGAAATACCTGATTCACGGGAACTACGTCGGCGACGGTATCAAGGGACTGATGAAGGACGGCGGCTCGAAGCGTCGCGCCGTCGTCAAGTCGTTGATCGAGTCTGTCGGCGGAACCGTCGAATGCGTTTATTACGCGTTCGGCGAAACCGATATCTTCGTGATCGCTGACGTACCTGACCACGCCAGCGCTACGGCTCTCTCGCTCATCGTCAACGCGAGCGGAGTGGTGACCACACGGACCACCGTATTGATGACGCCCGAGGAGATCGACCAGGCGGTCAAAAAGACACCGACCTACCAAGCGCCGGGCGCCTGAGGAACGAGATAGCGGCGGCGGTAACCTCGGCCACCCCCGATCGTCTCGCGGGTGACCGAGGCTGCCGTTCCGGTCTAGCCTGCCACTCGCTCGAGAGCCCTCCGTAGATCATCTGCGTTCATGACGGGCACGAACTCGACGGCCGCGTCGAGGTTCAGAAACAGCTGCTCGGCGACCTGTGGGATCTGTGCCGGATCCGCCATATCAAAGAAGAGCATCCCAGCACGCTTGCCGTCTTCGGCCAGGAAATAGGCCGCCTCTGGCTTGAGCTCCTCCGTCAATGCCTCGATCGTCTTGCCGATCGAGCCGTCCTTGATAGCCTGGTTGCCCTTTTCGACTGGGACCGTCCAGCGAAGCATGGTGCGCATTGCCAGCTCCTTGGGTTGGGGCGATACAGTAAGCTGAGGGACAGAGAACAAAGGGTGGTTCGTGACCGACCCCGTCCCTGAGCACCGAGGATTTCACCAGGCTACCGCGTCTTTCCGTCGGGCGAAAGCCCCTGAGCGATAGAGTGCTTTAGGGCCTCCTTGCCAAAGGGCTGGCTAGGTCGGTTGCGGTCTTTCGGGAAACCGTCGGTCTTGGGACGACCAGGTTGATCTGTGCGCTCGGTACCCCCGGGAGCAACGGGATACCGACCCAACTCAGTTACTGCTGGGGGCGAGGCGCGGAGGGTCAGTTGGGCTTGGGTGATTCCCTCGGTCGGTGCGGACCGACTCGCGTCACCGTTTCGCGATAGCATCTGGCGCGCGACGGTGAGGGCGCCGTATTGATACGGCGCCCTTTCGGTACTCGCTTGTTTCGCTTACGGACTTTTAGGGTACCGTCGGCCCCAACCGGAACAGCAAACCGCCGCTGAACACGAATTGCTCGCCGCCGTTCAATTCGATCCGGAACTCGCCGAACGGCGTCAGCGAGCCGAGATTGAACTTCGCGCCGCCCATCAGATTGAGCCCCACCTCGGTGTTGGAGCCCTCTACAGTCGGGAAGTCGCCGGGCAGATCGAGGCCGAGCTGGGAGAAGTCCGCGCTCATCGAGATGTGGGCGAAGTTGAGGCCGCCGCCGGCGTAGGGCGCGACGATCGAGGAGGGGATGCTGAACAGGTAGACGAGGTTCGCGTTGATCTCCCAGTAGTTGATGTCCATGCCGGCGAAGCCGCTGGGGAAGAAGTAGTCCGCCGTGGTGATGATCTCGAGGGGCGCCGGTGTGGGCAGGCCGAACGTGGCACGCGCGCCCAAACCCAAGTCGAAGTCCTCTGCGACGCTCAGCTGGCCGCCCAGGTTGACCTGGGCGTTCAGCGTCGCCGGCAGCATCACGATGACGAGGGCGGCCGTGGCCAGGATCTTTCTCATGCTTCCTCCTAGTACGGTGATCGTTCCGACCCATGGATATGCGTCGGGCCCGGCGAGGGATGCGCCATGAGTTTCGTTGGAAATCGGCGAGGGATTTGGCCGCGGAGGGGGGGTGGCGGCCGAGATCGGACGCACCAAAGATGATCGGTACTCCGGGCGCCGTCAAGGAGAAGTTTAGCCCATTCGCCGCCACCCCTTGCACGCCTTCGCCCGCTCTCGCTTGTGGGCTCCAGAAGCCGCGGGGATATTCCATCCAACACCCAGCGGTGCGAACGACCGGAGACAGCGGCGTCTGCACCTACACCGCCCGATCGTAACCTTATGAGGAGAAGTCGCGATGAGGATATTCGTCGCAGGCGGCACGGCGGCGGTTGGCAAGAGCCTGGTGCCGCATCTGGTGGAGACCGGACATGAGGTGGTAGCACTGATCCGCACGCCCGAGAAAGGCCGGAAGGTCGAGGCGCATGGAGCCGAGGCTGTCGTCGCCGACGCTCTCAACAAGGATCAACTGACGGCGGCGATCAGGAGGGCGGGGACCCGAGGTCATACTCCACGCAGTCACGGTGCTCGCCGGCGTCGCCGGTAACGTCAAGAAGTTCGACGAGGAGCTCGCGCTGACGAACCGTTTCCGCACGGAGGTCACGGATACCATGCTGGAGGCTGCCCGTCTCGTGGGGGCACGGCGTTTCATCGCGCAGAGCTTCTGCGGCTGGCCATTCGCGCGTGATACGGGGAGCCTCTGCGACGCTCGCCACGGCATTCATCAATCGGTCAGGCACTGTGCCTGTTGGCAGATCGTTGCGGTCGATTGATAGGCCCGGGGGGAAAGACCGAAAACCCCCGGCCGGGTTCGCCAGCCGCGCCGCCCCTGACGGCCTTGATCTTCGGGATTGCCGCGGCGCGTCGGCCGAGTGAGAGCCTGTGCGTCGCCGCTTCCGTCACTCGGCGCCGATCGTGTCCCCGCCCGCTGCCGGTGTCGATTCCAACAGTTGCTGCAGCGCCGCTTGCAGGCTCGCCAGCTCGCTGGCCGCTTGATCGAAGTTCTTGTCGCCCAGCGCCTTCAGGTAGTTGTCGAAGGCGTCGGACGCCTGCCGCACCAGCTCTTGGAACGAACGTCGCGCTCGTGTTTCCGTCGCGATAGGCTGCGGGGCCGCCGCGCCGAAGAGACCGGTGAGCGCCTCGTTGAAGCTGGGCGCATAGCTCAGGTTGTCGTCGTGCATCACCGCGACCAGGCGGAGCTCGGGATAGGCGGCGGTCTCCGCCTGCAGGTATATCGGCTCGACGTAGACCAGGGTCTGTTCGACGGGGATGACCAGGACATTGCCGCGGATGACTCGCGAGCCCCGCTGGTCCCACAAGGACAGCTGACCGGACAGGTAGCTGTCCTGGTCGATCTTCGTCTCCATCTGCTGCGTGCCGAGAACGCGTTTCTCCTTGGGGAACTGATAGGCGAGAACCCGGCCATAATTCTCGGCGTCGCACATTCCGGCAATCCAGCCGATGAGTACTTGCCGGTTCTTCGGGGTGAAGGGCAGCATCAAGATGAACTCGAGATCGCTCGTTTCAGTCGGCTGCCACATGATATAGTACGGCTCGACCGGCTGGACATTGCCGTAATAGTTCTCCGTCGCCCGCATCCACAAATCTTCCTGATTGTAGAATACGTTCGGGTCCGTCATGTGGTACTTGGCGTAGATGAGCCCCTGGGTGAGGAGCATGTCGGACGGGTAGCGAATGTGGCTCACCAGTTCCGCGGGCATCTCGGAACGATCCTTGAACAGACCGGGGAAGACTTTCTGCCAGGCCTGGATGAGCGGGTCATCGGGATCGAACACGTAGAAGTCGACCGAGCCGTTGAGGGCGTCCACCACCGCCTTCACCGAGTTGCGGATGTAGTTGATGCCGTGCAGGTGAGTAGGATCCAGCGAGAGACCGAGGC
>JASFLD010000073.1:0-12004 GCA_050118275.1 Gemmatimonadales bacterium | reverse complement strand
ACTCGAGGATCCGCTCCTTCACGTCCTTGAGGCCGTAGTGGTCCTCGTCCAGGATTGTACGCGCCTCCTCGATGTCGAGCCGGTCGTCGGACCGCTCGCTCCACGGCAGGTCGGCGATCCACTCCAAGTAGGTGCGGATGACCTGCGCCTCCGCCGACTCGCGGTTCACCCGCTCCAGCCTGCGCAGTTCACGGTCGACCTCCTCGCGGGCCTCCTCGGGCAACTCCAGCGCCAACAGCCGCTCGCGCAGCTCCTCGATCTCGGCGTCGCTGTCCTCCTCGCCCAACTCCTTGCGGATCGCCTTCAGCTGCTCGCGCAGGTAGATCTCGCGCTGCCGCTCGCCCAACTCCTCCTGCACCCGCGAGCGGATGTGCTCCTGCGCCTGCAGCGTCGCGATCTGCCGGTAGAGGTGCACCAGGATGCGGCGCAGCCGCAGCTCGACCGAGGTCACCTCGAGCAATTCCTGCTTTTCGGTGGGGCCCAACTCCATGTAGTAGGCCACGTGATCGGACAGCGCGCCCGGCTCTTCCACCGCGCGGATGAAGCGCTCGATGATCTCTTCCGGCACCCCGCGGTGGCGGCCCAGCTCGGCCGCCCGCTCGCTGACCTCGCGGAACAGTCCCTGGAAGGCCGCGTCCTCGGGGTTGACCGGCCCCTGGTCCAGCAGCGGCGTGACCACCGACTCGAGGTAGCCGGCCTCGGTCTCCTCGTAGTGGAGCGCCGTGGCCCGGCCTTCGCCCTCCAGCAGAAGCTGCAGGCCGCCGGGGAACCGCTGGACCTGGGCGATCCGGCAGATCACCCCGACGTTGTACAGCACGTCGGCGCTGGGCTCGTCCACGTTCTCGCGCTGCGCTACGGCGAAGATCCGCTTCGCCTCCGCGTCGCTCTCCAGCGCCTTGTCGATGGCCCGCAGCGTCTTGTCACGGCCGGCGACGATCGGCGCGGTCACGCCGGGAAACACCACCGTCTCACGCAGCGGCAGCACCGGCAGATTCACTCTCTCGTTCATGCGTGTCTCTGTATTGTTCTCAGCAGTCAATTTTCTCTTCTCGCGTCTCGGGTACGGAAACCCAACCTCACCACCACACCAGTATTGTAACACCCAGACCCGCGCCCGGGTGCCTCGATCATGCCTGGACTCCCCGGTTCAAGCTAGGGGGTTGGGCTAATTTACGCACCGTCTGTGCCAGCATTTCCGCGCCAGGCTGGCACGATATGGGGTCCGCGGCACTCCGTACGGCGCCATTACCTGCCAAGGCGGCAGCATTCTGTCGCCGACCCGCCGGCGCGTAGTATGTTGCCGCCATGCGCGTTACCGTTACGGGTGCGACGGGCACGCTGGGACTCGCCAGCGTCCACGCGGCGTTGAGGGCCGGTCATCAGGTCCGGGCCTTCGCGCGGCGACCGCTGGAGTTCGAGCGCCGCTGCGGGGACGAGCGCGTGGAGATCGTCGGCGGCGACATCCTCGATCGCGGGTCCGTCGGCGCCGCGCTGGAGGGCAGCGAGGCGATCATCCATTGCGTCGATTTCCCGCCCCGGCGGTTCGAGGCGAACTGGGACGCGCTGCGTCACGCGTTGGAAGGTCTGGGCTCGCGGCGGCAGTTCGTCTATCCGGGCAATGATTGGGTCTACCCGCCCGTCGAGGGCCTGCTCGTCGGCCCGAACTATGCCAAGCACGCGCACACGGCCCTGGGCGCCGTGCGCGCCGACCTGGAGCGAGCGGTGACAGCGGAGGGCGGCACCGTGGTGCACCTGCCCGCGGTGTACGGTCCCGGAGTGCTGAGCGGACCGCTAAGCGAGATGTTCGTCGCCGCGCTGGCGGGACGGACGGTGCGCTTCCCCGGCGATCTCGATCGACCGCGCCACTTCCTCTACATCGAGGACGCGGCCCGGGCCCTGGTCGCGCCCCTGGGGAAACGGATCGCCAACGGAGTCGACTACACGGCGCCGGGCCCCGGCGTGATTACGGCGCGCGAGTTCGCGGCTCTGATCTTCAAGGCGGTCGGCCGGCCGGCAAGCGTCCGGAGTCGGTCCATCCGCTGGTTGCGGGCGATCGCGCTGCTGGACCCGGACCGCAGGGCGGCCCGCGATCTGTTGTACCGCTGGGAGCACCCCATTCTGTTCGATGGAAGGCGACTGCGCCTCGACCTCGGGTGGGCACCCGAAGTCGGCTACCCGGATGGCGTGCGTCGGACGGTCCGCTGGCTGCGGGCGACCGACTACACCACGGCCAGCGCCTGATCCAGGTCCGCGATCAGATCCTCGTAGTGCTCGACGCCGATCGACAGGCGAACCAGCGCCGGCGTGATGCCCATGCTTCGCTGATCCTCCGGCGGCACGTCGGCGTGGGTCATCGTCGCCGGGTGCTCGGCCAACGACTCGGTACCGCCCAGACTGACCGCCAGGTGGATGAGCTCGAGAGCGTTGAGGAACCGGAATGCCTCGGCTTCGCCGCCGTGGACCTCGAAAGCCACCATGCCGCCGGGCGCCACGCATTGCCGGCGATAGACCTCGTACTGCGGATCGTCCTCCGAGATGTGGCCCAGGTAGTGGACGCGCTCGACCTTCGGGTGGTCGGCCAGGAAGTCGGCGACGTAGCGGGCGTTCTTCATCTGCGAGGTCATCCGCATCTTCAACGTCTCCAGGCTGCGCAGCAGCAGCCAGCCGGTATACGGCCCCGAGGCCGTGCCCAGGAACGTACGCGTCTGCAGCACACGGTTGACCATCTCCTCCGAACCGAGCACCGCCCCGGCGATCAGGTCGCTGTGCCCGCCGATGAACTTCGTGGCGGAGTAGACGACGAGATCGGCCCCGAACTTCAGCGGGTGCTGGAAGAGCGGGCCTAAGAAGGTGTTGTCCACGGCGAGGACGGCCTTGCGGTCGTCGGTGGCGCAGCGCTTCGCGACCTCGGCGCAGTGCACGATGTCGACCAGCCCGTTGGTTGGGTTCGCCGGTGTCTCGATGAAGATCATCCCCAACCGATCGGCCACCTTCTTGTCGCTGACCAGCTTCTCCAGCTCGGCCGGACCCTCACGCCCGGCGGGAAAGCCGAAAACATCGATGCCGAATTCGGGCAGCACGTGGCAGAACAGGTACTCGGTGCCGCCGTACAGCGGGTCGCTGTGGATCAGCACGTCGCCCGGCCGGAGGACGGTGAACGCCGCGGTGGCGATGGCCGCCATCCCGCTGGTGTGAACCGCGGCCGCCTCGGCGCCGTCCCACAGCGTCAGCCGGTCCTCGAGGACCTCGAGGTCGGGGTTGTTGAGGCGGCTGTAGATGAGCCCCGGCGACTCGGCCGGCCCTTTCTCCCGCAGTCCGTACGCCAGCTCGAAGAAGGCCTTGCCGTCCTCGGCGCTCTCGAACACGAAGGTCGATGTTTGGAAAATCGGGCACTTGATCGAGCCCTCCGACCATTCGGGCCGGTAGCCGTAGCCCATCATCAGGCTCTCCGGCCGCAGCTCTTGACCCGCGATCTCCCGCTGGGTGTACTCCTTCTTTCTCCGCATTGCGCCTCCGACAGATTCTCGCGGTTGGCCAGGGCCCCGTAATCTTAACGTCCGTCACCCCTCATGGTAAGCGCGGCCGGCTAGCGGAATACGCGGGACCAACGGCCGCGGCTGCGGTGTATCCTGCTTTCCGTCCTTGATTTAGCCTAGGGGGCTGGGTACCCTATCACTGCGTATGGAAGCTTCGAAGACTTACTTTCGGACCGGTCTGGGCCTCAAGCGGGCGGTGTTGCCCGTCCTCGAGGGACAGTACCACTCCGGCATCGTCGATTGGCTGCGGCGGAACGGCTACGAGGCCTCGGGCGGCGGGCTGACGATCCGGCTGGCCGAGGAATTCGGCTACTGCTACGGCGTCGACCGGGCGGTGCAGTATGCGTACGAGGCGCGCCACAAGTTCCCGGAACGCAAGCTCTTCCTGCTGGGCGAGATCATCCACAACCCGCACGTCAACGACCGGATGCGGGAGATGGGGATCGAGTTCCTCATGCCCGGCGAGGGCGGCCGCTTCGACTTCAGCGGCGTAACATCCGACGATGTCGTGATCATCCCGGCGTTCGGCGTCACGCTGCATGACTTCGAGGAGCTGCGCGAGATCGGCTGCCTGCTGGTGGACACGACGTGCGGCTCGGTGCTGAACGTCTGGAAGCGGGTGGAGAGCTACGCCCGCGATGGTTACACGGCGATCATCCACGGCAAGTTCTTCCACGAGGAGAGCAAGGCCACGGCCTCGCAGGCCAGTCGCTACGGCGGCGCCTACCTGATCGTCAAGGACCTGGACGAGGCGCGGGCGGTACGCGACTACATAACGCGGGTCAGCGAGCGTGACGAGTTCTTCGCGCGCTTCGGCCACGCCTGTTCCGAGGGCTTCGATCCCGACCGTGACCTGGTCAAGGTCGGCGTGGCCAACCAGACGACCATGCTCGCGTCCGAGACGGTCAAGATCGCGGACGAGTTCCGCAATGCGATGATCGACCGCTACGGCGCCGACGATCTCGCCGAGCACTACCGGCACTTCGACACGCTGTGCAGCGCGACGCAGGACCGTCAGGACGCCGTGATCAAGATGATGCAGTCGCCCCCGGACATCATGATCGTGATCGGCGGGTACAACTCGAGCAACACCAACCACCTGGCCCAGATGTGCGCACAACACACGCGCACCTACCACCTCGAGGACTCCACGTGCATCGACCCCGAAAGCCGGACGATCGACCACAAGGTCGTCGGCACCGATCGCGTCACGAAAGAGAAGAATTGGCTACCGGCCGGCGACCTCCAGATCGGCATCACCGCCGGCGCTTCGACGCCGAACAACAAGATCGGCGACACCGTCGAGCGTATTTTGGCCACGCGCGGAGTCGATGTGGCGGCGTTGATGGGCGACGAACACGGCCGCGACTGAGCGGGCATCCCGTGGCCGCGCTACGACGACACCGCTCGATCCACCGTTCAGTCCGGCGGTGCCTACGGGCGCTCTTGATTCTCGGAACCTGCGTGCCCGGGCCGCTGGCGGCTCAGGAGCGGCCGGGCGGCGGTGCGCGGCTGCAGATCGAGCTGGAGGGCGGCCCCGCCTGGCAGACCCGCAACGACGTGCGCATTCCCAACGACGGCGGCACCCGCTTCTCCCTCGACGATCTCATCGGCAGTGGACCCTTCGCCGCGTTCCGGCTCGAGGCATCCTACGACTTCAGCCGCCGGCACGGGCTGCGCGCCGTCCTGGCTCCGCTCACGATCTCGGGGACCGGTACGCTGGAACAGCCCGTCGAGTTCGCCGATGAGAGCTTCGCCGCGGGACTGACGACGGACGGGAGCTATCGCTTCAACTCCTACCGGCTGACCTACCGTTATCGCTTCCACGATGGCGCGAGGTGGCGCTGGTACATCGGCTTCACCGCCAAGATCCGCGATGCGAAGGTCGAGCTGGAGCAGGACGGAACGCGCGCCAGCGACAGCAACGTCGGGTTCGTGCCCTTGATCCACCTCGCCGGCCAGGTGCGGCTGGGACGGAACTGGCGCTTGACCGGCGACGTGGACGCGCTGGCCGCGCCGCAGGGACGGGCCGAGGACCTGGCGCTCAAGCTCCGCTACGATCCGACAGCACGCTGGAGCCTGGCCATCGGCTACCGGACGCTGGAAGGCGGCGCCGACTCCGACACCGTCTACACCTTCGCCTGGTTCCACTACCTGGTGGCGTCGGTGGCGCTGAGGGTTTGAGCGCCCGGCCGCCCGACGGCAGGCGGCGAGATTGCTGTCAGGAAGAGCGAGAGCCCCGCGTCGGCGGAGCTCTCGCTTGGTGGGAGGTTTGAGCGGTCGAGCTATTGAACGGTGAAGTCCGCCGTCACCGGCGTCGACGGTTCGTAGACGTAGTCGCCATTCACCACGTTCACGACTCTGACGGTATAGACGCCCGCGGCCTGCCGGCGCTGAATCTTCCAGCTCATTTGGGCTTCGCCGATCCCGTCGCTGAACCCCTGCAGGCTGGTCACGACCGCGCCGTCGGGATCGACGATCTCGGCGAACACCTGGCTTCCGGAGAGCGGCTGGCCGTCGCTGTCGGTCGTTACGGCGACGATGCCCACCGTCTCGTTGTTGCCGAAGCTGGTGCAGGTGCCGGTAAAGCCACCCCGTTTGTCGACACACCACGTGGCGAGGCTCGGGACCTCGACGTACATGGCGGGTGGAGCGGGCGGGCTACCCCAGACGGCCGACGCCATCACGTACGGCGCGGCCATGCCGGTGGCCAGCCAGGCATCGAGTAGGTTCTTGCCCTCATCGGCGAGAAACGGGTTGCCGCCGGCGTTCGCCAGGTACAGGAACTGTACGTACTCCCAACTGGTCGGCTGGTAGAGCAAGTCGATCGTCGCGTATGCCGCTCCCGCCGGCGGGACGAGCGCGAAGTCATCCCAGTAGTTGTAGACGTCACCCGAACGGTACTGATCCTCCGGTACCGGGAGCGCGTTCCGCTTTCGCGCTTCCTCGTAGTTCATGCCGTAGGGCGGGATCCGGTTGTCCTTGATCACCGTGTTGTTCAAAACGAAGTGGAAAGTTTCCACCTCCGGGCCGGCCCCACCCGTCGCCAGGTCTCCCAGCGTCGTCACGCCCAGGCCGGTCGTACGGTCGTACTCGAGGACCAGGCTGCCCGGCACTCCGAGAGCCATCAGCGCCGATGCCCACTCCTGGGTCATCCCATAATGCGCCTCATAGACCTTCGTGTGCGGGTCATGTAGATCGCGGAGCGACTCGACCTGCATCGACGCACCGTCCAGGGTCACGTCGATCGTGCCGTACGCGCCGTCTTCGCGCAGCAGGCCGCTTCCGGCACCATACCACTTGATGTTCAGCCACATGCGGCGGCCCTCCGGATAGCCGGAGATCAGCTTGTGGCCCGTGTGGTTCACGATCGTCACCACGTTATCGGTCACGGCGAGCGTCGCCGCCTGGCTCAGCTGCTTCATCGCCCGCGCCTTGCCCGCGTCGAGCGCCGCGATCTGCGTGGAGGTCAGCCCGCCGCCCAAACGGAGCAGGCCCAACTGGTCCTGCCACTGGATGGCGTCGGGAATCCAGTAGTTGCCGCCGGTCATGTCGTGCAGCGGCAGATCCGGTCGGATCGGCGCGCCCTTCTTGTTGCAGCCAACGCCTTCGACGGGCCGCATGTGGCAGGTCTGGCAGTTGAAGTAACGCGGCGTGCCGTCGGCATAGGTATGGTCTGTCGCCGCCGAGTTGTCGTAGGCGACTTGCAGCGCGCCCGCCTGCAGGGTCGGCGGCAAGCTCGGGAACGCGGCCACCTCCGTCTCGTCCAGCGCGCTCGCCCTGAACTCGCTGAAAGTCCGCTCGACGATGCCGTACTGGAACGGGAAGTTGTTGAAGGCCGCCTTACTTCCGACCGAGGAGCCGTAGGTCCCGCTGGCGACCACAGGATCGGCCGTCGGCTGCGTCCCGTTGTTGGGGGCCAGGTCGCCCACCACCGGATTAGAGACATCGTGGCAGGTGCCGCAGAAATCGTTATCGCGGTGGAAGTCCGACTGGAGGAACTGGTGCCGCGCTTGCGCATCGGTATACGGGCCCATCTTGTCCGACCCGTCCCACAGTACGTACATGCCGCTGCCGTAGTAGCCCGCCGGGCCCGTGGGCGGCGTGCCACCGTCGTTGGCGATGAACGGCGCGTTCTGCACGCCGACGTGCTCGAGCCCGTTCGGATTGGTCATCGTATGGCAGAGGTCGCACTGCACGCCATCGGCGTCCTTGGCATCCAGGGCCGAGCCATCGGTCGGCGTCGAGCGGCCGGCGGTCCAACCCGCCGGCGAGTGGCAGCGGATACACAGGTCGCCGGCGCCGTCGAAATCCTGCTCCGCCACGGCCAGCGTCGCCCAGAAGATCGGGTCGCGACCGGCGTTCGCCATCATGCTGCCACGCCAATTGTGCGCCGGCTCGACCGCGGGGCTGTAGCCGCCGTGGCAATTATCGCATTTGTCCGGGGACTCGAGGGTCCCCACCTCGTTCGGCTGTGTGCCGGGCTGCTCGACCTCGGTCGGCACGATATCGGCCAGTATCGCCCAGCCGCCGAGGACCGCGACCACCGCGGCCACCGCGACATATCGTGAGGACATCGCGCGCCTCCTATCGACTCGGGGAGTAAGGGAAGGATGTATCGGGCTGTTCACAGACGCCTCCGGACAAGCCGAGGCTCGGGTGTGATAGAGTCGGTTGGGGCGTACTCGGAACCCGCCGGCCCCGTCGCTTGGGGCTGGCTAGCCCCGTGGCAATCAATAATGAGAAGCACAGCGCGTGCCGCCCGACATCCGTTAGCGCTGAGCCCTTCTGCCAGCTACACGCCGGCGCCGGCCCGCCCCGCGCCTACGGATGCCAGCCCTCGGGCGCGCGTGCCATGGTGAGCGGACATAGTGTCCAAGTTCTTGTTTTTACGTAACTTAGGCTTTCGTGGACACTTTGTGCACGGAAGGCCCCTTGTCCGCGTCGGCGCGCCGGGCGCGTCAACAAAGTGTGCGCCACTACGCGAGCGGCCGCACCCCGGCACCGCGCCGCCGTGGAGGTTTCGCCACGCAACCGTTGCTACTTACCAACGGGCCCCAGCCCGACGCGAAGTGACGGAGTCGTCGAGTCCGGCGCATCGAAGATGTGTGCAACCGATACAGAGCCCTGCCCAATCCGATGACGATGGCGTCGACCGCCTGCCGCTGTCCGTCCCGGTTGCGGAAGGCTTTGCGGACCCCGCCATCCACGCCTTTCGACTCCAGCTCGATCCTGACGGTGGTAGCGATGGCACCGGCCAGCGGAGCCAGCTCGCGATCCGCCTCGAGAGCCGCCAGCAGCGAGTCGACTGTCAGAATGGCGGCGAGGTTGGTGAGTTGGCTCTCGAGCTGACTCTGCATGCGGGGCAGCCCTTCCATCTCGACGAGCGCCGTGTCGGTCACCGCATCCTCCAATTTGGCCCGGAAGGGCAGGTACTCGCGCGGGACCGGCGATCGTTGGATGGGGCAGGCCAGGACCGCCGGCAGGGCGACAGTCGCGATCGTGCAGAGTAGGAGCCTGGCTTCGAGCTTCATCGAACCTCGTCGCCTGTTCGACAGGGTTGAAGGCCGCACGGCTCATTCTCGCGGCGCCGGCACCGCACCGCAACATCGGAGGCCGATTGGCGGGCCGCACCGGGCAGCCTCGGTTGCCCGGCACATGCCGGCGCTCTAGCTTCGCGGCGATGAGCGAATCGCCGATCGACCGCGCACAGTCCGCTTCGACGCCACCTGCGGGTTACCGCCGGACGCGGATCGGGCGCGCCGAGGTGATCGCCGATGATGCCGCCATGCCCTTCGTCGAAGCTGCCGTGATTCGGTCCGGCACGCTCTACGACCACGCGGCGCGCCATCCGGAGGCCGAAGCGATACAGGGCCGTTCCACGGTGTACGTCGCCCCGGGTCCGGGCGGTGGCCGCTGGTTGGTGCGCCGCCTCACGCACGGCGGCCTGCTGGCGCCGCTCACGCGCGACCGTTTCCTGCGGCTGGGCCGCCCACGTCCCTTCAACGAGCTTTTGCTCTCCCACCGCTTCCGCGAGTTGGGGATCGCCACGCCACGCGTTGCCGCCGCGGCGATCTATCCCAGTGGCCCGATCTACCGCGGGGAGGTCGCCCGCGAGTTCATAGCCGAGGCCGACGACCTGGCGGCCCGTCTTTTCGCCGGTGATGGAATTCCCGAGGACCCGAGGCGCGAAGCCATGGCCGCCGCGGGCCGGCTCCTCCGCTCGCTGTTCGCGGCGGGCGTCGTCCATCGCGATCTCAACCTCAGGAACGTGCTGGTGGAGCGGAGCGCGGCTGGCCCGGCCGCCCGGATCCTGGACATCGAGAAGTGCAGCATCCAGCCGGCGCTGTCGGAGGGTCAACGGCGCCGCATGATCGAGCGCTTCCGCCGCTCGGCCCGCCGGTTCGAGGAGCGCGGCGGCCGGCCGATCGGCGAGGCCGGTTGGCACGCGTTCTTCAGCGCTCTGGAGGATTTTTCCGCCGACGCAGTGTGACCTTGTAGCACTTCCCGCGGAGCAGGCCCCGGAGGCTGGCGGCCGGCTACCGCAGCCGGCTTCTCACCTGTTCCGCCGTTAGCCCGTCCACGTCCACGATCTTGTCGCGTCCGCGCTCGCCTTTGACGACGCGGACCGCCGACTTCGCGACGCCCAGCCGCTTCGCGAGAAAGGCGATCAACTCGGCGTTCGCGGCGCCCTCGACGGGCGGCGCCGCCAGCCGCACCCGCACGGCTTCACCATAGTCACCGGCCAGCTCGGTGCGCGAGGCGCGCGGCAGGGCACGTACCGGGAAGCGGGCGCCTCCATCGCGGTCCTCGACGCGGAACATGCCAGGGAATCGCTCGTCTAGCGGACCCGCCGGACCTTGCGGCGCAGGAAGTCCATCATGATGTACTGGCCCAGGGTGACCGTCGACGTGAAGTACGCCTTGCCGCGGCACAATTGCGAGACCTTCTTGACGAACTCGACCAGCGCGTAGTCCTGGGCGAGCATGAAGGTGTTGATCTGGATGCCGGAGCGGCGACACAACGTCACTTCGCGGTACGTCTCCTTGAGGATCCGCGGGTCCAGACCCACCGAGTTCTTGTAAATCCGTCCCGGCGCGACGGTCATCGCCGACGGCTTGCCGTCCGTGATCATGATGATCTGGCGCATGTCCGTCTTCTGGGCCAGCAGGATACGACGGGCCAGCCGCAATCCCTCCGAGGTGTTCGTGTGGTACGGGCCGACCTGCGCCCGGGCCAGCCGGGCCAGCGGGATCTCTTCCGCGCTGTCGTGGAACAGCACCACTCGCAGCGTATCTCCCGGGTACTGCGTACGGATCAGGTGGGACAGCGCCAGCGCGACTTTCTTGGCCGGCGTGAAGCGGTCCTCGCCGTACAGGATCATCGAGTGGGAGCAATCCAGCATCAGCACGGTGGCGCAGGACGAGCGGTACTCCGCCTGGTGGACGTGCAGATCGCCGTACTCGAGATCGATGGGCACGCCCAGCCCTTCGCGCTGGATGGCCTTCTTCAACGTCGCGGGGACGTCCAGATTCAGGGTATCGCCGTACTGATACGGTTTCGAGGACGACTCCGCCTCGACGCCGGTGGACAGCTCGGCGGTGTCGTGCGCTCCGAAGCTGGATTTACCCACCGCGCCCAGCAGATGCTTCAGCGTCTTGTAACCAAGGAAGTCGAGCCCCTTCTGCGTCACGTTGAACTGGACGGAACGGGCTGCTCCCTGGCCGACGCTGCCCGGGCCCGTCACCGGCTGGCTGTCGCCGGGCATCTGGGGCGCCTGCTGGGTGCCCAGGTAGCCCTCCTCGATCAACTGCCGGACGATGTCGTCGAGCATCTCGGCCAGCTGACGCGCGCCCTCGGCGTTGGGATCCTCGCCCAGCGATTGCAGCATCTCCGGCGTGACGTGTCCCATCTCCAGCAGCTTCTGCAAGATCGCCTGTTTCAGCGCCTCGAGACTGTTCGGTGCCTCTTCGCCGCCGAACTCGCCCCAGAAGGGGTGATAGTACGGTCCGCCGGCGAAGCCGCTCTGCAACAGGAAGTCGGCCAGCTGGTCCAGCAGTTCCTGCAGGTTCAGCGACTCGAGAAAGTGGCCTGTGTACTTGCTGTAGGTCGTGAATCTCATAGCGATGTGTTACACCAGCTTTTGCCCGGTGTTGCGCGCCAAGTTAGCTTGTGGCTTTGGCGCGCGACGACACGGTGGCGGTGAGCCGCGCTTCGAGCACTGAACACCCGACCGGACCCGAGGGATCCCATGGGCAAGGTGCGAGACATAGCGTTCCGGGCGCGCGAGATCGCCCTGATGGTCGTAACGGCGGGAATCGTATTCTTCGCCTGGCAGAACCTGCGCTCCGAGCAGATCTCCTTCTTTTTTTGGGACTTCCACGTCCCGGTCGCACTAATGGCCCTGGTGCCCCTCTTGATCGGCCTGGTCGTGGGCTCGGCCGGAACCGCGATCGTGCTGCAGCGTA
>JASFLD010000072.1:0-12038 GCA_050118275.1 Gemmatimonadales bacterium | reverse complement strand
TGGTGCGTCCCACCGAGAACCGGGCAATACTAGCGCGAGCGGATGACCACGGTGGATGATGTGACTTGAGGGCGGAGTAGGCGAGGCAGAAGAGGGCCCGGGAGTTGGGAACCGAGAACATCGAAAAGCGGGTGTTGAGAGATGATGAACGGAACCGTCGAGGCTCGATTAGAGCAGATTGATGCGTACTGGCGCGCCGCCAACTTCTTGGGAGCGGGCCAACTGTACCTGATGGACAACCCGTTGCTGCAGAAACCACTGGCGCCCGAGCACATCAAGCCCCGCCTGCTCGGACACTGGGGTACTCAGCCGGGACTCAACTTCGCCTATGCACACCTGAACCGGCTGATCAAGGATGAGCATGCCCCGGTGCTGTTGCTCGTTGGGCCGGGCCACGGAGCACCGGCGATTCTGGCCAACCTTTATCTGGAAGGGACGCTGGGAGAGTACTATCCCGACCTGACGTTCGACGTGCCCGGGCTGACGCGGTTGATGCGGCAGTTCTCCTGGCCCTACGGCATGCCCAGCCATCTCTTTCCCGGCACTCCGGGGATGATCCACGAGGGTGGGGAGTTAGGCTACAGCCTCTCACACGCGTACGGAGCGGCGCTGGACAATCCAGAACTCATCGTCGCGTGCATCATCGGTGACGGCGAGGCGGAAACGGGCCCGCTGGCTGCGGCTTGGCACGCCAACAAATTTCTCGACCCGGGCCGATCTGGAGCCGTGCTGCCGATCCTCCACCTCAACGGCTACAAGCTGTCGGGACCCACGGTGCTGGGGCGGATGACCGATGAGGAGCTGGATCGTCTTTTCAGCGGATACGGATACGAGGTTCGAGTAGTGGACGGCGATGAACCCATGCCGGCGCACCGTGCCATGTGGGCCGCGATCGATTGGGCCCATTCCGAAATCCGTGGGATCCAGGAGGCGGCTCGCCGGGGCCGCCAGCGGGGGCGTCCGGCTTGGCCACTGCTCATCCTGAGGACGCCGAAGGGTTGGACGGGACCGAAGAGCTTGGACGGAGTGCCGATCGAGGGGACCTTCCGTTCGCACCAGATCCCGATCGGTGATCCGGCAGGCAATCCGGAGCATTTGGACGCGTTAGCCAACTGGTTGCGCAGCTACCATCCGGAGCAGCTTTTCGACGAGGACGGCAGCCCACGTAGTGAGGTCACGGAGAGTTGCCCGAAGGGTGACAAACGGATTGGCATGTGCGCGTACGCGAACGGTGGTAACCTCCTGGTCCCGCTGGCGCTGCCCGATCACAGGGAATATGCGGTGGATGTGCCGGCCCCCGGGGCCGTGAGTGCGGAGGGGACCCGCGAGCTGGGCAAATACATCCGCGACGTTTTCCGGGCAAACGAGGGAGCTGGCAATTTCCGCTTCTTCTGTCCGGACGAGACTACATCGAACCGGATGGAACACGTATTCGAGGCGACGGGACGGGCTTTCTTGTGGCCGCTGGTCGATACCGATGAGTTTCTCAGTCGTGACGGTCGGGTGATGGAGATCCTCAGCGAGCACACTTGCGAGGGTTGGCTGGAGGGATACCTGCTCACCGGTCGGCATGGACTGTTCGCCTGCTACGAGGCCTTCATCCCCATCGTAGATTCGATGCTCAACCAGTACGCCAAGTGGCTCAAGGTGACGCGTGAGATATCCTGGCGCGAGCCGCTGGCATCGCTGAATTACCTGCTCACCTCGCATGTCTGGCGCCAGGACCACAACGGCTATACGCACCAGGTGCCCAGCTTCATCAATAATGTGGCGAACAAGAAGAGCTCGGTGGCACGCGTCTACCTGCCGCCCGATGCCAACTGTCTGTTGGCGGTGATGGAGCACTGCCTGAAAAGCCGGGACTACGTCAACCTCGTCGTCGCCTCCAAGCAGATGATTCCACAGTGGCTGGCGATCGATGCGGCCAGGGAGCACTGTGCTCGCGGCGCTTCGGTCTGGGAGTGGGCGAGCAACGATTTGGGTCAGCCCGATTTGGTCCTCGCCTCCGCCGGTGACGTGCCTACTGAGGAGGTCGTTGCGGCCGCGTCGCTGCTCAGGCGGGAGTTGCCTGACCTTCGGGTTCGCGTCGTGAACGTCGTTGACCTCTTCACGCTGGTCTCACGTCGGGACCATCCTCACGGGTTGGAGGATCGCGAGTTCATCGAGCTCTTCACCGAGAACAAGCCGATCGTATTCGCCTTCCACGGTTATCCACGCGTGATTCACGAGCTCGTTCACCATCGGCCGAACCCGTCCCGCTTTCACGTTCACGGCTATATGGAGGAGGGAAGCACGACGACGCCCTTCGACATGCGAGTGATCAATCAACTCGATCGCTACCATCTCTGCATCAATGCTCTGAGCCGCATCGATAGACTGAAGGAAGAAGCCAGTCTCGCCGTCGAACGCTTCCAAAAGAAACTTATGGCCCACGCCGAGTATGTTCGCGAGCACGGTGTCGATCTGCCGGAGGTGCAGGATTGGCACTGGGGAGATTTGTGAAGTGAAACCGTTGGAGCGGACCGCAGGGAGCCTTGACCATGATCGGAAATAGAGAGACGATAAAATTATCGGCGATTATCTTCGACCTTGACGGGACGCTGGTGCAGACGGAGCGCCTGAAGGCCCTCTCCTACGCTAAGGCGGCAGTGGAGTTGCGTCCCGACCTGGACGAGGCGGAGATCGTCAAGGCTTTCAAAGATGTGGTGGGCCTACCGAGACACGAAGTGGCACAGCGCCTGACCGAGCGCTTCGACCTCGCTACCGTGGCGGCTGAACGGGAGGAAGAGCTCGGTGTGCAGACACCCTGGCAGGTTCTCGTGCAGCTACGACTGCAGATCTACGAGCGGATGCTGGATGACCCCTCGACCATCCTACACCACAGCTGGCCTCACAGTCTGGCACTACTGAGGCAGGCGCGGGAGAGGGGCTGCAAGACGGCGCTGGCGACGATGTCGCATTGCGAGCAGGTGCGGCGTATTCTGGATGTGCTCGACCTGCGTGGATCTTTCGACTTCATCGCGACCCGCGATGACGTCGAGCACGGGAAGCCGGATCCAGAGATCTACACTCTGATCTCGCGCGAACTCGCGGTGGCTCCGGCTCAGTGTCTGGTGATCGAAGACTCGGCCGCTGGAGTTCAGGCGGCATCAGCCGCTCGCATGAAGGTCGTGGCACTGGCTACTTCCGTTACGCGTGAGCACTTGCACGATCTCGGCCTTTTGCCGTCGGAGTGGATCGTCGATGAGCCCGACGACCTGCTCCGAACGGTCGACGAGGTGTTCGGATGTGAGCCCGCCGGTGGCGGAGCTTGACACGGGAGTTCGGGCCACCAGTGGATGCGGCCACCGGTTGTCCCTGGTCGTGCCGCTAGATCAGTAGCCAGGCGCGCGGTTCGATCAGCTTCTCGGCGCCCTTCGGCCCCCAAGTCCCGGCCGCGTAGTTGGGGAAGTCGTCAGGCGGTTCCGCCTCCCAGTGCTCGATCAGTGGATCGACGATCGACCAGGCCTTGTAGATCCAGTCGACACGAGCGAACAGAGTCTGGTCACCGTTCATCACGTCCAGCAACAGCCAGGCGTAGGCACGGGGTGGCTCGTCGACTCCGAAAGCGCTGGCGTAGAGGAAACTCGAACGCACCGGCTCGATATGCAGCCGTGGTCCCGGACGCTTCGCCGCGTACACCTGGATGATCCCCTCCTCGGGTTGGAGCCTGAAAACCAGGACGTTGCTGTGCAGCTGATCCAGCGAGACAGGGAACATCAAGTGAGGAGTCGGTTTGAAGTGGATCGCTACCTCAGTGAACTTCTCGGTCATTCTCTTGCCGGTGCGTAGGTAGAACGGAACACCCGCCCAGCGCCAGTTATCGATCGTCAGCTTGGCCGCCGCGAACGTGGATGTCCAGGAGCCCGATGCGACATCCTCTTCCTGCCGGTAGCCGGCCACCCTCTCGCCATCTATCGTCCCCGGCCCGTACTGACCGCGTACACATTCTTGTGGATCGAGCGGTTGAACCGCTTCCAGCACGTTGACGGTCGCGTCGCGAAGTGACGCGCCATTGAACCTTACGGGCGGTTCGATGGTCGTCATGCAGAGCAGCTGGAGCAGATGGTTCTGCACCATGTCACGCACGACTCCCGTCTTCTCGTAGAATCCGGCGCGCGTTCCTATGCCGATATCTTCGGCGACCGTGATCTGTACATGGTCGATGTAGTTGCGATTCCATATCGGTTCGAAGCTAGGATTCGCGAAGCGGAAGACCAGCATGTTCTGTACGGTCTCTTTCCCGAGAAAGTGATCGATACGATAGATCTGCTCCTCCTCGAAGACTTCGCGGATCTCTTCGTTCAACTGGCGAGCCGTACCTTCGTCCTCGCCGAACGGCTTCTCGATGACCAGTCGACGCCAGCCATTCTCGCTGTTGGCTAGGCCTGCCGCGCTCAAGCGCTGCACGATCGTGGTGAAGAACTTGGGAGGTGTGGCGAGGTGGAACATCACATTATCGGGAAGATCATCGCTCGCCTGGATCTCCTCGAGGCGCTTCTTGAGATCGGCGTAGTCGGCATCGGCAGCTGCGTCGAACTCCCCTTGCACGTATCGCAGTCGCTTGGCGAAAGTCTTCCACGAATCTTCATCGAAAGCGCATTGCTGCTTCGTCGCTTCGCGCATCTTATCCTGGAACGTTTCGTCGCTCCATTCGCTCCAGGCGAATCCGATCACGCTGAATGACTCGGGCAATAGTGCCTGACGTTCCAACTCGTACAATGCTGGGATCAGCTCGCGGTGGGTGAGGTCGCCCGATGCACCGAAAATGACCAGCGTGCAGGGCTTGGGAGGAGCACCCGGTGAGATCCCACGATGCGCATCGTCGATTACATGTGATTCCATCAGCAGTTCTCCCTCCGTGATGCCTCAGGCGATTTGGCCGGCCAAACACGCCACGATTCGCATGGCGCGCTCGAGTCAGCGGAGTGTGGCACAGCACTCCCTCACCGCCCGGCTAATGCGGCGGCGAAGTGCACCAGAGCGGTCTCTGTGGGGTTGGCCAGGTGTACGCGGATCACGCGCCGGCCGCGTTCGACGAGAGATTGGTAGTCGCCCAGCGCCTGCGCGCGATGGAGAGTGGCGAAACCATAGCTCTCTGCGGGGATCGGCTGTGTCTCCTCGCTGTGCTCGGCGGTCAGTATGATAAACGAGCCGTTGTCCGGTCCGCCCTTGTGCAGTTGCCCTGTCGAGTGAAGGTAACGCGGACCGTAGCCGACCGCAGTGGCGACTTTCAGGCGATCGCGAAGCCGCGTCCTGAGCGATCCCAATGTAGCTGACCGCTCGGGAGTATTGCGAAAATACGGCAGCAGCGCCAGATAGTCGCCAGCGGAAAGCGAATCCAGAAAGCCCGCCAGAAAGTCTTCGACATCATCCGTCGGGTGGTCTTGGAGCCAAGCCGCTCGTCGGTCCGCGTGGATCGAGAAGCGCGCGCCGTTCACTAGCGGTTCGCCCTCGTCAAAGGATCCATCGCGCTTCTGACGCTCCAGCAGGTTACGAGTGTTGCGCTTGCTCTCAGCGACGTTCGGTTCGTCGAACGCGTCCACGCCGATGACCGCACCGGCGACGGCGGTGGCGAGCTCCCAGTGGAAGTACTCGGCGCCGAGTGCCAAACGGTCGGCGATCTCTATCCGCACTACCGGGTGTCCCGCCTGCTCGAGCGCCGCCAGCTTGCGGTGCGTCTGGTCATCCTCATCGCTTCGCAGGCGCAAGTGAACGAAGATGCGATCATCCCCATAGACTTCGGGCGCACCCAACGGCTCACCTTCGATGGGCACCAATCCGCGGCCGTCCTTGCCGGTGCTCTCGGCGATCAACTGCTCGACCCAGAGCCCGAACGGGCCGATCGACGGCGATAGCGCGAACGTGACTTTGTCTCGGCCGGAGCGTGCATAGAGACCCAGCACGGTTCCCAGCTGCAAACCCGGGTTCGACTCCGCGGGTACTTCCGGCCCGCAACTGCGACGCATCTGCAGAGCGGCGGCAAGCAGTGTTCGGACATCGACTCCGACGATCGCCATCGGCACCAGCCCGAAATAGGAAAGAGCGGAGTATCGGCCGCCGATGTCGGCGGGGTTCTCGAAACAGCGACGAAACCGTTTCTCATGAGCCTCGTGCGCCAACGGTGTTCCGGGGTCGGTGATGGCGACGAAATGCTCGGCAGGGTGCTCGACGCCGGTATCGTCCAGCGCCTTGTAGAAGGCTCGATAAAAGCTGATCGTCTCGGTGGTCGTACCCGACTTGCTGGCTACGATGAACAATGTCCGCGGTGGATCGATCTCTGCCAGCGTGGCGCGCACCGCCGCGGGGTCCGTGTCATCCAGGACGGTGAGCTCCGGTCGCCCTTCGGCCGAACCGAAGATCTGGCGGCTGACCTCGGGGCAGAGCGAACTGCCGCCCATCCCGAGGTGCACGACACGATCGTATCCGGAGTCACGAACCTCGTCGGCGAAGGCGGCGAGCTCGTCCGTCTTCTCAATGAACGTCTCGGGCGAGGCCAGCCAACCCAGCCTGTTGCGGATACGCTCGACGTGCTTCGCCTCTGATTTCCAGAGGTAGGGATCCCCGTCAAATAGGCGCCGACCGAAGCGCTGCTCGTCCAGCGCCGCGAGTCCCGCGGCGATCAGGGATTCGGCCGCGCCGGACGCAACTTTCTGAGATACGGCGTGGTCGCCAAGGAACCGTGCGCGCTCGGTAGCCAGTGTTGCTATGAGCCGGTCGAAGGGATCGATGAACTTCTGGATTCCCTCCTCCAGCAACTGGTCCGTGACCCTGTCGAGATCGATTCCGGTGGCTTGCAGGTCGGCCAGAACTCGCTCGCTGTTTTCGATGCCTCGTTCCACGGTCGCGTCGACTATGCCGTGGTCCGCGAAGGCGGTGATCGTTCTATTGGGCATCGTGTTGACCGTCTCGGGTCCGATCAACGGCTCGACGTACTTCACATCGCTGTAGAGCGGGTTCTTCGTGCTGGTGCTGGCCCAGAGGACACGCTGGAGGCGGGCACCCTTATTCTTCAACGCCTGCCAACGCTCACCGGCGAAGATCTGCCTGAAGCTCTGGTACGCCAGTTTGGCGTTGGCCGTCGCTATCTTCCCGAGGAGATGTTCGGGTCGGTGCCTGTAGTCCGCCGTCGCGCTCGAGCGGATCCGATGACTTAATAGCTCGTCTGCTAGCACATCGATACGACTGAGGAAGAAGCTGGCGACCGAACTGACGCGATCGATCGCCTCGCCGGCCTCGACTCGCCGCTCCAGCGCCCGCAAGTACGCTTCCGCCACCGCCTCGTAGGCCCGGATCGAGAACAGCAGCGTGATGTTCACGTTGATACCCTCGGTCAGCAGTTGCTCGATGGCCGGTACTCCAGCGGACGTACCAGGGATCTTGATCAGAACGTTGGGACGGTCGACCTCGCGGAAAAGTCGTCGCGCCTCCTCGATCGAGCCGTGCGTCTCGTGGGCCAGGTAGGGCGAGACCTCCAGGCTGACGAACCCGTCCGCCCCTTTGGTGTCGTCGTAGACGGGTCGCAGAATATCGCAAGCGTCCTGGATGTCACTCACGACCAGGGCCTCGTAGATCGCGGCGATCGACCGGCGCTCTGCCACGAGTTCCTCTATCTGCTGGTCGTAGTCACTCCCCTGCGAGATCGCCTTGCTGAAAATCGCCGGGTTCGACGTGACTCCGCGGAGCCCTTCCTCTTTCACGCGCCGTTCAAGCTCACCACCGCGAATCATCGTGCGGGTCAGATTGTCTATCCAATAGCTCTGGCCGTATTCGGCCAGTTGATGCAAAGAATCCATCAGGATTCGCTCCTCCCACTCAAACCGTCTGACGGGACCGTTCACGCCGAGTGATTTGGCGCGAATCGGTCTTGCGCTTCTGTTCCGGATGCAATTGCTGATAATAGAAGGGCAGGATGCATTCCAATCTTGCTCCGGCGGGTTGTTCGTGCCGGCGTCGCGCTCACGTGCGGGAGGGGCCCACCTGCCGGAGGGCAGAGGTGGCTGATTTGAGCCAATCCTGGTGCTAATCAGACACCGCTAGCCGTTCCAATTCTGGGGGGTGCGGGGAGAGCAGGGCACTTAACGGACCACCCCTTCAAGCTCGTCGACCAGATCGAGGATCTCGTCCGCGACCTGTTCAAGCCTCGCTTTGGGCACGTCCTCACGAAGGCGGTCCAGTCGATCATCCATGCGATCCGCCAGCTCGGCTTCACCAGCCTCGACGATTGCGGGCGCTACGGCGCCCCACGTCGAAGTCAACTCAGCGATACGCCGTGCCGACAGGCCATGGTCGTCATCGAGTTTCGACAAGAGGAGCACTTCTCTTGCCAGATAGTCCATCCGAGCCGTGGCCAGCTGAGGGGCAGTGACTTTGGCGCGATCGAGATCGATCAACTGCGCCGCCATTTGGTTGGCTGCGAGTGCAGCCTGCACAGGCTCGACCCGATTCCACGTGTAATCACGCAGGCGGAAGAGCAGATACCCGAACAGGTCTCGGGTCCCAGGCGGCGACCCGGCAATGTCCATCGCTCGATAGACGTCGTTCTGTCTACTCTCAATGCTGTCGACCTGAGCATCGGCGCTGACCCAGTTACCGGCCAAGAAGTCCTCGATCAAGTACTCGGTCGCTTCCCGGACCATGAACACGGCGTCATCTTGTGTGAGTTTCGACTGCGTTTGACCGGGGACCGACCAGAGCAGCAGGGCGGGAAGTGTCGCCACGCCAACGACCCGGGCAGCTGTACGCATGAAAGTGACCTCCTTTTCGTCTCCGTGCTGACATGGTACGGGCACGATTTGTACCGGCCCGAACACAGGTCGTGGAGGTGTGCCTGCTAACCACGGATCGTTACGCAGTTCGAGCAGCGCTCACCGTCCCAGTTCCGGGTGAGCCCTGAGGATGGCGTGCCACGCTTCTTCTGCCGTTTGCACGAACTCGACCAGGTCGCGATCCTCTGGTGCGATCGTGCCTTCCTCGACCAGGACATCCAGCGCCAGAACGCGTTGCCAGTATTCGCGGCCCACGAGGAGGATGGGAATCGGTTCGATCACCTTGGTCTGGATCAAGGTGAGCGCATCGAAGAGCTCGTCGAGCGTTCCGAAGCCGCCGGGGAATGCAACGAGAGCGCGAGCTCGGAGCATGAAGTGCATCTTGCGAAGAGCGAAATAGTGGAACCGGAAACATAGCTCGGGACTGATGTATGGGTTGGGTTCCTGCTCATGGGGGATGTCGATGTTGAGACCGATGCTCTTGGCGCCGATCTCGTACGCTCCACGATTCGCGGCTTCCATGATCCCCGGGCCGCCGCCCGTGATGATGACGCATTCCCGGCCGCCATCGGTTTTCGCTTGACTGGAGACCAGGGCGGCGAAACGCCGCGCCTCCTCATAGTACTTCACTCGTTCCCTTTGTCGCTGCGCGCGCAAGAGTCCGGCCCGTGCGGTGGACGAATCGGGATCGGCCTGCACAGCCGCTTCGGCGCGTCGGATGTGAGCATCCGCGTCTTCCGGCGACGGCACTCGCGCGCTGCCGAAGACTACGATCGTGGAATTGATATGGTGCTGTCGCAGCAGCATCTCCGGCTTGAGAAGCTCGAGCTGCAGTCGAACCGGCCGGAGATCCTCACGCATCAGGAAGTCGATGTCCTCGAAAGCTATTCGGTAGGATGGCGCCTCCCGAAGAGCACGGGCGCGTTGCTCGCGATCATCCATGTAGGCTGTCCTTTCCTCGGTTGCGATCTACAGCCGCTCCAGCTCAGCCGCTGCTGCTCCCGCTGTGACATTCTGGGCACATCACTTGACGCCACATGCCACCGATATCGACCGGGTGTCGGAAGGTCAAACCATTCGCGTCTCGCGCTTGCTCGAGCGCCCCCGGCCTTCCTTGCGCGAGGATCACGTGGCAACTCGTACATTCGCGCGTCACCGCGCGGCCATCGGGGGTATTGTGCTTTTCATCGTGACAGCGGAAACAACCCTTGAAGATCAAGTGCTTATTGTTCTCCGGATAGACATCCCAACGCACCTTCATGTCGGGAAAGTAGTTGTTGCGGTAGATTTCTCGCAGAACGGCGATGGACGCGGAGATCTTCTGTGAATCTCGGGCTGCCAGGTCCGGGTAGTTTTCAGCGTAGAAATGTCTCACCGACCGCTCGATGGCGGACATGGCCGAGTCGCGTGACGCATATTCCTGCGTCAGGGCCTGCACTGCAGTGCGCTTGATATACGGTAGAGAGGGATCGATTTCACCGGCGGCCAGGGCCAGGTCCAGCGAGCGACCGGGCGATCGCAGGATGTGTGTCGGCCGGTTGTGGCAGTCGATGCAGTCCATCGTGCGAATCGCACTTTCTGGCAAGGTGTCGACCTGCACTGTCGCACCGGCGGCGGTGTAGACTCTGGTTGCGCCGGTCTCGAGATCGGTGTAGCGGATCCATTCGATGTTCTGGCGCTGGGCGTCTGGGGCGAAATACTCGATGCGGCTCGAGACGTCCATATGCCAGTGGATGCCACTGGCCGGACCGCTCCGCGGATCACCTCCCCCAATCTTGACATTGAGTTGGATCTGCCATGGGCTGTTGCTCGAGTCGGACAGGAAATGCGAGAAGTCGATCAGCAGACCGCCCCAGAACTGTCGAGGCCAGTGGCAGCCCTGACAGGTTTCCTGCGCCGGCCTCAGGTCCTCGATGGGAGAGGGTATCGGTCTGGGAAACCTGTCAAACAGCGTGGCGTAGACTTGATGCAGTCCAGCCAGCTTGGAGCGAACGTACCAGGTTGCCCCGGGCCCCACATGGCAACTCACACACGCGATACGTGCGTGTGGCGATTGGCGGTAGGTGACGTATTCCGGTCGCATCACGTTGTGGCAGAGTTCGCCGCAGAAGGATGGGGACTCCGTGTACTGGAAGGCTTCCAAGCTGACCAACGCGGCGAAGAGTGTCACGAAGAGAACACCGCAGCCGAAAATGATAGTGGCGTTACGATGCGCGGGATTGTTGAGGTCTACCTGCGGCAAGCGTGGTATGCTGCGCTGGCCGGTCCGCTTCTGATGTCGCCACTCGACCAGCATGCCAAGCGGTATGAGGAGCAACCCCGCAAGCACGACGGCAGGAATCAAGATGAACAAGACCAGGCCGGCATAGGGCTGCGCCGCGCCGGTTGTGATGTAGAGCGCGAAGAGTGCGACGAAGACGATGAGCGCGATCGCGGTGATGGCGGCGCCCAGATAGCTCAGCCAGTTGTGTACGGTTCGCGGAAGGTTCATACGCCCCCACAATCTCTTGGGCTTGCAACGAGAGGGCCAGGGCATCGCCGCGTGTGGTTCCGACTCAGGACAGTATACGCGCATCGAGTGGCGTCGACGATGGTGTCGGAATAGCAGCCCTCGGTTCTCTGGAGGTGGGGTTGCTCCGAATCCAGTCGTCTGGTGTGCTCAGGACAGGCTGATTTGAATCGGTCGGGGTGGCGCATTTCAACCTGATGAGCCCTCGTCCTTTTGTCGCGCCTGATATTTCGTGGCGCTGTCAGGCGGTCCCGAAGTTGCACTTGCGGTCAGCGAACGAGCCTGACGGGGTTGCGACACGGCTGCATTCGACGGCAATCGGAATGTGAAACGGTCAGGCGGACACTTGGAGAGGACAGTCGAGATGTTTGGTCGAAGTTACAAGCTGTTCAAGCTTCTGGGATTCAATGTGCAGGTCGATGCAAGTTGGCTGATCTTGGCGCTGCTCGTCACTTGGACGCTGGGGGTAGGCTATTTCCCCACTCAATTGCAGGGTCTATCGACCGCCGCCTACTGGACGATGGGTTTCATCGGGGCGCTGGGCCTCTTCGCGTCCATCGTTTTGCATGAGTTGTCGCACTCATTGGTAGCGCGACGCCGCGGACTCCCGATGACCGGGATCACTCTGTTCATCTTCGGCGGGGTGGCACAAATGGAGGACGAGCCGGCGAACGCGGGTACCGAGTTCTTGATGGCGATCGCCGGTCCGCTGGCTAGCGTCG
>JASFLD010000071.1:0-12057 GCA_050118275.1 Gemmatimonadales bacterium | reverse complement strand
CTCGACGACCCGGACGACGCTGGACCGCATGGCGGCCAAGGGGCTGCTGGCGAAGCGGAGCTTCCACGGCATCTACCTGTACGCGCCGCGCATCTCGAAGGTTGCCGGACTGGCGGGGCTGGTACGCGACCTGGCCGAGCGGGTGCTCGAGGTCGATTACGCGCCGGTGGTTTTGCTGTTCGCCGAGTCGAATCACCTGACGCCGGAAGAGGTCGAGGAGTTGTCGCGCCTCTTGGAAGGCGAAAACGAGGCGTGAGGCCGGAGGTCATGGCCACGGCGGGCGAATTCGCCGCCGGCGTGTTGCGTGCCGCCGGTTGGGAGATCCTCTTTTCGGGTGTCCTCTTCTCCATCGTGCTGGGGCTGAGCGCGCTGCTGCGGAACGCGTCGCCCAAGCTGCGCCACGCGCTCTGGGCGTTGGTGCTGCTGCGGCTCGTTCTGCCCCTCGACCTGTCGACGCCGTTCAGTCTGGGCCGGCTGGCCGACCGTGCCCGGCTGGCGCCGGCGCTGGAGTCGGCGTGGCTCGTCGGATCGCCGGGATCGCAAGGTGACGAACGGGCCGCGCTGGGTGGCGAGACGGCGGGCGCCGCCGCGACGGACTCGGCCTTGGACGCTGCGGGGTGGTCGCTGCCGCTGCTGGCCCTGTGGGCGGTCGGCGTCCTGTTCGTGGCATCGGCGCTGGGGCGTCGTCGGCGCACGTACCGAAAGGTCGTCGGCAGAGCCGAGCGCGTCTGCGACCCGGCGGTCCTCGAGTCGCTGAGCAGTTGGAAGAAAGAACTGGGCGTTCGCCGCCCCGTTAGCCTGGTGACCTCCGACGCGCTGCGCTCGCCGTTCACCTACGGAGCGGTCCGCCCGGTGATCTTCCTGCCGCGGGCGGTCCTGGCGAGCGGCGACGCGGGCTTGGTGGAGTCGGTGCTGGCTCACGAACTGGCGCACGTGCGTCGCTGGGACGATCTGGTTTTGAAGGCTGAGCTGTGCGTCGCTTCGCTCTATTTCTTCAACCCCATAGCCTGGCTGAGCCTGAGGCAGAGGCGAGAAGAGAGCGAGCGGATCTGTGACGAGCTGGTGTTGTCGAGCGGCAGGCTGAGCGCGCGGACCTACGCGCAAAGCATCGTGGCGGTGGTGAAGCTCGGCCTGACCGGCGAGGCGCGTCTGGCGCCGGCGCTGGTCGCGCGTCGGCGGACGCTGAGAGCGAGACTGGAGAAGATCATGATACAGAAAACGCACCGGAGTGGACGCGCACGGAGGCTGTACCCAACCCCGGTCGCGGCGGCGCTGGCCTTGCTGCTGCTGCCGATGGCGGGTGACTCTTCCGGCGTGGTCCCCGTCGGCGGCGCGGTCGCGCCGCAAGATGAGCGTCCGGCCCAATCGGTGACCCTATCGAACCCGATGCCGGGTGCGCGGATCAGCGCGGCGTGGGGTCCGATGCTGAACCCGTTCACCCGCGAGAAGGCGGACCACCGCGGCATCGATCTGGTCGGCAGGCGTGGCGCGGAGATCCATGCGGCGGCGGCCGGCGAGGTGGAAGAGGCGACGACCGACTACGCGGGCGGCGCGAGCCACGGCACCGTGGTGATCCTGGACCACGGGGGCGGGATCAAGACGTTCTACTCGCACCTCGATCGGCTGGATGTCCGTAAGGGCCAGCGCGTGTCGCGCGGTGACGTGTTGGGCACCCAGGGCTCGACCGGCAAGGTCACCGGCGCGCACCTTCACTTCGAGGTCTGGGAGAACGGCGAATTCAGGGATCCGGCGCTGTTCGTGACCGAGTGGCGGGACGACCGGGCTGACCAGTGAAAGCTCGAGAGACGAGGTAAGAGGCAGGACGATGTCCGTCAGCCGTCCTCTTCGTCCTCGCTCTCCCACTCGCCCTTGTCATCGTACTTGTCGTCGTCCTCGTCATCGCGACTCAGGATGTCTTCTTCGTCCAACCCGACCTCTTCCTCATCGTCGAGGCCAAGGATGTCGCGGGCTTGCCGGACGAGCCCCGACGTCACGTAGATGGTCGCACCGGGGAAGAGCGGCCCGTGGAGCATCCCCTCCTGCGACTGGATGAGGTACGGGATACCCCGATACTTGAGCAGCCCTGCCGCCGCTTCCGCCTCGGCCTTCGTCTTGTAATTCGCTATCGCGACCAGATCGTTCATTCGTACCTCGTTGGGGCGGTCGTTGAAGCATATGCGCCGCTGGGCCCGTAGTATAACCAGGCCCCTACTGTATCGGGAGTCGCTTCGAACGTCGATCCCGGTGGAGCCGATGCGTCGGCGCCAGTTGAGGATTCGTTGAGACCGAAGCTATGGGGCATGAGAGCGACGTTTCGTGCGACTGGCGCATCTAAACGTTCGAAGTCCATCTTACAGGGTTAGCCCCGCTCAACACCAATCAGGCAAAGCGATCGGGTGATCATGGTATTCAGCCGCCGCACGCTCAGCATCGTCTCGGCCGTCGTCATCCTGTCCGTCGCTCTGGGCGGCATCTACTTGCGACTTCGCGCCTTGCAGGCCGAGGACGAGCCCGCCACCGCGGAGACCACGGACGAGGAGACGCCGGACGTGGAATCGGCCCAGGCCTTCCGCAGCGACATCGCCATCCCCGTCTCCGCGTCACCGGTGATCCGGGATACCTTCGTGGTCACGGTCTCCGCCGCGGGCCAAGCCCAGGCCATGGCCCGCACGCTGTTGACGGCCGACGTGGAAGGCGCGGTCACCGACGTCGACGTCGCGGAGGGCGACCGGGTGCGCAAGGGCCAGGTGCTAGCCCGCATCGACCCGGAGCGCTACGCGTTCGAGTTGGAAAAGGCGCAGGCCGCGCTGGAGAGGGCGCAGGCGCAGTTCGCCGAGTACACGCTGTTCGATGAAGAGATCGAGGACGAAGAGCTACGCGCCGAGCGCCGCCGCATGGCGCGGGCGCGGAGCGGGCTGAGCGAGGCCGAGGTGACGGTCCGCGAGGCGCAGCTCAACGTCGAGCGAGCGACGGTTCGCGCGCCGTTCGCCGGGTCGATTGCCAACATGGCCATCGTGCCGGGTGAACGGGTGCAGCAGCGGGACTCGATCGCGGAGGTCGTCGATCTAGCGCAGGTGAGGATCGAGGTCCAGGCGTTGGAGACCGAGGTCCCCTTCCTGCAAGAGGGCCGGCGGGCGCGAGTGACGCTGTCGGCGTTTCCCGACACCGCTTTCCTGGGGCGCGTCGCCTCGATCAACCCGGTGGTCGACCCGCGCACGCGCACGGCGCGGGTGACGGTGGTGCTGTCCAACCCGGACGGCGCGGTGAAGCCGGGCATGTACGCCCGGGTGCGGATCGCGGCGCGGCTCTACGCCAACCGGGTGATGGTGCCGCGCTCGGCGATCCTCGAGCGGGACAACCGGACGCTGGTCTTCCTGTTCGAGCCCGATTCGGAGGGCGCGACCCAGGGGCTGGCGAAGTGGACCTACGTGACGACGGGCCTCGAGAACGAAGACTTCGTCGAGATCGTGCCGGGCGAAGGGACGACGATGCTCGAGCCCGGGCAGATGGTACTGACCGAAGGACATTACACGCTGATTCACGATGCGCGCGTACGACTGGAAGAAGACGATGCGACGGACTGAGGTCGGAGCACCGAGGGCGGCCAGAGCACCGAGGGTGTCCGAAGCGCCGAGGATGGACGGAGCGGGTCACCGCTCTCGTCTCGCGTTGCTGGTGGCCCTCGCCGTGACGGTGTCGGCGCCCGTGTCCGCGGCGTCGCAAACGACCTATTCGTCACAAACGGCGGGTTCGAGGCATACGGCGAGTTCGGCGCAGACGGCGGACACGGTCTTGAAGCTGTCAGACGCCAAGACGATCCTCGGGCAGCGCAGTCCCGAGTACCAAGCGGCGCTGGCCCAGGCGAACGCGGCGGGCGAAGGCGTGTGGACGGCGTGGGGCCGCTGGCTGCCCAGCGCCGACCTGCGGGTCAGCTTGTCGCGGAACGAGTTCACGACCCGGACGTTCGTCGATCCGACCGGCGTGGCGCAGCGATTGGACGACCCGATCACCGACGTAGCCAAGTCGTCCTATCAGGGCCTGACCTTCAGCTGGTCGCTGTTCGACCGGGGGACCCGCCTATTCGACGTGGGGGCCAGCAAAGCGACGGCGCGGGCGGCCGACCTGCGCGCGGTCTCGACGCTAGTGCGGTTGGGCTCGGAGGTGGAGGTCCAGTTTTGGGAGGCGTTGAAGCAGCAGGAACTGGCCGGACTGGCGCGCCAGCAGCTGGAAGCGCGCCGGCGCGACGTGGAGATCGCCGAAGCGCGCTTCCGCATCGCGGCCGTGGCGCAGACCGACGTGCTGCAGGCGCGCGTGACGGTGGGCCAGAACGAGGTGGCCGTGCTCCAGGCGGACCAGCAGGCGGACGCGGCGCGGCGCGAGCTGTCGGCAACGCTGGGGCTCGAGGAGGAGATGCGCTACCAGTTGCGCGACACCGCCGTCGTCTTCGATCCGTCGCGCATCCCCCTCGACTCGCTGGTCGGGTTGGCCCACGCCACGAGCCCCGAGCTGGCGCGGCTGGACGCCGAGATCGACGCGGCGGGCAAGCGGCTGTGGTCGGCGCGCGGGACGTGGCTGCCGCGGATCGACCTTTCGTACACGTTCAGCCGCTCGCAGCAGCTTCCGGGCGATGCCAACCTGATCGAGCTGAGCCCGGAGAACAGCGGTAGCAACTTCGGCATCAACCTGTCCTGGCCGCTGTTCGCAGGCTTCGAGAAGAAGACGCGCACCGGCGAGGAGTCGGCGCGCCTGCAGGAAGCGCGACACAACAAGGTCGCGCAGCTGCTGAGCACCGACAAAGACGTCCGCAACTACTACGAGGCGCTGCTCACCGCGTACCAGGCGGTACAGATCCGCACCCGACTTGTCGGATTGGCGCGCGAGTCGGTGCGACTGGCGACGGAGCGTTACCGGATCGGCGCGACGACCTACACCGAGCTGCAGCAGGCGACATCGCAGCTGACCGAGGCGGAGCGCGGGCTGATCGACGCGCGCTACAACTTCATGCAGACGCTGGCCCGGCTGGAGGGCGCGATCGGCCAGCCGATCCCACGGCCGCGATGACCGCGGTGACCCTGTCACTCCCCGAGCGAACCGGAACGATCGATGGCGCTACCTGACCTCTCGATACGACGGCCCGTCGCCACGGCGATGGCGTTCTTGGCCATCGTGATGCTCGGCATCATCGCCTTCACCCGGCTGCCGGTGGACTTGTTGCCCGACGTCGCGTTCCCGACGCTGACGGTGTGGACCCAGTATCCCGAGGCGGGCCCGGCCGAGGTCGAGCGCTTCATCACCGAGCCGATCGAGCGCTCGGTGGCCCGGGTGCCCGGGGTGAAGTCGGTCAGCTCGGTGAGCCGCGAGGGCGCGTCGCAGGTGCGGCTTCAGTTCCTCTGGGGCACCGACATGGACTACGCGACGCTGAACGTGCGCGAGCGGCTGGACAACGTGCGCTACGACCTGCCGGAACGCTCGGAGCGGCCGACCATCCTGCGGTCCGACCCGACCAGCGAGCCGGTGCTCACGCTGGCGGTGACCTCGGAGACGACGAACCTCTGGGAGCTGAAGCAGCTGAGTGAGAACGTCTTCAAGCGGCGCCTGGAGCAGATCGACGGGGTGGCGCAGGCGGCGGTGGCGGGCGGCCTCGAGCGCGAGATCCACGTGCAGGTGGACCCCGACCGGCTGGAAGCGCTGGACGTGACCATCGACCAGGTGTCGGCGGCGCTGGACGCCGCCAACTACAGCGCGCCGGGCGGCACGATCCGCCGGGGCCGCTACCGCTACTCGCTGCGCGCGCTGGGCGAGTTCCGCACGGTGGACGAGATCGGCGAGACGGTAGTGGGCCGGGGCGGCACGGGCTCGCTGGTGCTGCTGCGGGATGTGGCGGACGTCGTGGACGGCTTCGCGGACCGCGAGACCATCGCCCGCTACAACGGCCAGGAATCGGTGGGCCTCCTATTATATAAGGAGTCGGGCACGAACACGGTGCGGGTGGCCGAGAGTGTCGAGGAGATCCTCGACCAGCTACGCGCCGAGTATCCCGGCGTCGACCTGGCGGTGGCCACGTCGCAGGCGGGGTTCATCCGCGACGCGATCTCGAACGTCGTCCAGGCCCTCGCCTTCGGAGCGATCCTCGCCTTCCTCGTCCTCTTCCTGTTCCTGCACGATGCCCGTTACCCCGTGGCCATCTCGCTGTCGATCCCGATCAGCGTGATCCTCACCTTCGGCCTGCTGTACGCCTTCGACGTCAGTCTCAACATCATGAGCTTGGGTGGCCTGGCGCTGGGCGTCGGGATGCTGGTCGACAACTCCATCGTCGTGTTGGAGAACATCTTCCGGCATCGCGAGCGTGGTATGAGCGCGGCGGCGGCGGCGGCGCTGGGCGCGCGCGAGGTACAGGCGGCGATCACCGCGTCGACGTTCACGACGATCGCAGTGTTCGGCCCGATCATCTACGTCAAGGGCGTGGCCGGCGAGCTGTTCAAGGACTTGTCGATCGCGGTCGCGGTGTCGTTGCTGGCGTCGTTGTTGGTGGCGCTGACGTTGTTGCCGATGATCGCGGCGCGGATTCGGGCTGGCGAGGGCGAGGCTGAGGACAAGGGCGAGGGTGACGAGGCTAAGGCCGGCCGCGTGATTCCGGGGCTCGGGGAGTATGCGCGCGAATCCAGGCAGAGGCACGGTGGCGAGACGAAGTGGTGGAGGTGGCCCTCGATTGTCACGCAGTGGGTCGGGGCGGTGATCGGATCCTTGATCGCAGTCGTGATCGCTCTGGTCATCGCGCTGGTGAAGTTCTGGGGTGGCCTGATCGCGCGTCCACTGTCGGCGGCGGCACAACCGCTCTTCCGCGCCTTCGACCGCGGGTTCGAGCGCTTCGCCGAGCGGTATCACCGGACGCTGGAATGGGCGATCGACCATCGCGGCGCCACGTTGGCCATGGCGGCGGCGGTCTTTGGTGCCGCGTTGCTGCTCGGTTACGCGCTGCCGCGCGACCTATTGCCGCAGGTCGACGAGGGCGCCTACAGGGCGCGCATCGACCTGCCGCTGGGCACGCCGCTGGAAACGACCGACGATGTGGTGGTGCAATTGGAGGAGGTGGCGCTGAGCGATCCGGCCACCGACGCGGCGTTCGCGCGGGTGGGCCGGGCGCAGGCGGCGGAGGTGACCGAGCGTGAGGCGACCGGCGTGAACACGGCAGCGGTGGACGTGCGGTTGCATCACGGTCGGAAGACGGCGCCGGCGGTCCAGCGGCTGCGGGCGGGGATCGGCGACTTGCTGAGCGGCGAGGCGTTGACCATCGAGACGGGGCGCACCACCGAATTGGGCCGGGTGCTGGGGCTGGGCGAGGCGGACATCGCCGTTCGCGTGCGGAGCGAGGACCTCGAGGCGGCGCTGGCGGTGGCGCGCGAGATCGAGGAGCGGCTGTTCGCGCTGCCGATGCTGAGCGGCGTGCGGATCGGACTACTGCGCGGTCAGCCGGAGATCGAGATCGAGATCGCCCGCGAGCGCGTGGCGCGGCACGGTCTGACCGTGCGCGAGGTGGCTGACGCCATCGAGGCGTACATGCGCGGCCTGGTGGCGACGCGCTTCGTTGACTTCGACCGTCGGATCGACGTGCTGGTGCGGCCGCCCGAGGACGTGCGCCGCGAGTTCAACAACCTGCTGCAGTTCCAGATCCGCGGAGTGCCGGTGCGCGAGTTGATCGTCTGGCGCGAGACGCTGGCGCCGGTGGAGATCCTGCGGGACGGACAGGGCCGCGTGGTGCCGGTCTATGCGAACGTGGCGTCGGGCGGCCTGGACGCGGCGGTGGCCGCCATCGAATCCTCGCTGACCGATCTGGAGCTAGAACCGCGGATGCGCTACGAGGTGGGCGGCGTGAACGAGGAGATGCGCGAGTCGTTCCGCTCGCTGGCGCTGGCGTTCGGCCTGGCCCTGGCGTTGGTCTTCATGATTTTGGCGGCGCAGTTCGAGTCGCTGATCCATCCGTTCACCATCATGCTGGCGGTCCCACTGGCGGCGATCGGCGCGGTGGCGGCGCTGCTCATCGCGGGCGACGGCCTGAACGTGATGAGCCTGATCGGCTTCGTGATATTGGTGGGCATCGTAGTCAACGACGCGATCATCAAGGTCGACTTCATCAACCAGTACCGTCGTGAGGGTGCGTCGCTGCGCGAGGCGATCATGGAGGCGGGCCGCGTGCGGCTGCGCCCGATCGTGATGACGACGGTGACGACGGTGTTCGGTCTACTGCCGCTGGCCCTGGGGCTGGGCGCCGGCGCCGACCTGCGCGCGCCGCTGGCGGTGGCGGTGATCGGCGGCCTGACCTCGGCGACCCTGCTGACTTTGATCGTCGTGCCGGTCATCTACGCGACGATGGAGAGCCTGCGCGGGCTTGCCCGGTCCGAGGCACCGACGACGGCGACGGAGGCGGCGCCATGATCCGCATCTCGATCAACCGGCCGACGACCATCGCCATGATCTACATCGCCATCGCGGCGGTGGGCATCGCCTCGTTCATCGACATCCCGGTCGAGCTGCTGCCCGACGTCGACTACCCGCAGCTGAACATCCAGACGCGCTGGCCGGGCGCATCGCCCGAGGTAGTGGAGGCGTTCCTGACCGCGCCGCTCGAATCGGCGGCCCAGCAGGTGGAGGGCGTCTACAAGATCGTCTCCGAGTCGAGTGAAGCCAACTCTGAGATCACCGTCGAGTTCAACCGCGGCACCGACATGGACTTCGCGCGTCTGGAGCTGGGCGAACGGATCCAGGCGATCCGCGACGAGCTGCCGCCGGACGTGCGCCCGCAGGTCCAGCCGTACGTCCCGCGCGAATTCGAGACGGGCGAGCGCGTGGACATGCGCTACACACTGGCGGGGAGCTACACCTTCGAGCACCTGCGCAGCTACGCCGAGGACGAGCTGCGTCCGCAACTCGTGGCGCTGGACGGCGTCGAGGAGGTGGCGGTGCGCGGCGGTAACGACCGCGAGATCCGCGTCGAGCTGGACCGTGGCCGCATGGAGGCGTACGGCGTGCGCCCCTACGAGATCGGCCAGGCGTTGGCGTCGGCGGAGCTCGTGCGTACCGCCGGCAAGCTGCTGCGCGGCAACACCGAGTGGGTGGTGACGATCCGCAACGACGTGGACGTAGTCAGTGACCTCGAGTCGCTGATCGTCGTGCCGGACACGCTCGGCACCGGTGAGGTGGTGCGGGTGCGTGACGTGGCGAAGGTGCGCGATGCGACGGCCGACCCGGTCTTTTACTTCCGGATCGATGGGCAGCCGGCGATCGGCATCTCGCTGATCCGCGCCGTGGGCAGCAACGCGTTGCGGGTCGCCGACGCGATCAAGACGAAGATCGCCGAGTTGGAGGCGCAATTGCCGCCGGGGATGCGCATGACGCTGGAGTACGACGGCAGCCGCGAGATCCGCAAGCAGCTGACCGATTTGCGGCTGCGGGCCCTGGCGGCGGCGATCGTCATCTTCCTGGTGCTGCTCATCTTCCTCGGCTCGTTCCGCACCGCCGGCATAGTGTTCGCCACGGTGGTGTTCTCCGTGCTGATCGCGATCAACCTGCTCTACTTCGGCGAGTTCAGTTTGAACGTGCTGACCATGGCGGGGCTAGCCATGGGGTTTGGGCTGATGGTGGACAACTCCATCGTCGTGCTGGAGAACATCTACCGGCGACGGCGGAGCGGCGGCGAAGAGGCGGGGGTCGCCGCCGACAGCGGCACGCGGCAGGTGGCGCTACCCATCGTGGCGGGCACGGCGACCACGGTGATCGTCTTCCTGCCCTTCCTCTACCTACAAGGCGAGCTGCGGCTGTACTACCTACCGTTCGCCTACGCCGTCGGCTTCAGCCTGCTGGCCTCGCTGTTCGTGGCGTTCACCTTCGTGCCCGGGCTGGCGGCGCGGGCGCTGAAGCGCGAGGTGTTGGGCCGGAGCTCGGTCTACGGGGACTCGCCGCCGTTCTACGTGCGTTTCTACCGCGGCCTGCTGTCTTTCGCGCTGAACCATCCGCTGCTGGTCATCCTCGCCACCGCGGCCGCGTTCATCGGCAGTTATCGGCTATTCGACGAGCACGTGGTGCGGGGCGCGATCTGGGGGCGCTGGGGTCAGGAGACGTACATCCAGATCATCGTCAACATGCCGCGCGGTGCCGAACTGCAGCGCACCGACGAGCTGGTGCGCGAGTTCGAGACGAAGCTGCGCACCATCCCCGAGGTGGATCGCTTCACCTCCACGGTGACGGCGGAGCGCGGCTACATGCGGGTGACGTTCCCCGACTCGCTGGAGAACACCTATGTGCCGGTGGCGATCAAGGAGCAGATGGTCGCCTACTCGTACCTGTTCGCCGGCGCCGAGGTGCGCGTCTACGGGTTCGGTCCCTCCTTCTACGGCGGCGGCGGCTCGCCGCCCACCTACACCGTCAAGCTGCTGGGCTACAACTACGAGATCCTCCGCGACATCGCCGAGGACCTGGCGCGGCGGCTCAGCCGCTTCAACCGGGTGCGCGAGGTCGACACCAACGTCAGCGACTGGTGGTGGACCGACAAGGCGTTCGAGTTCTACCTGAGCGTCGATCGCTCGCGGCTGGCGGGGTTCGGGCTGAGCGTGGAGGAGTTGCTCCGCTTCGTCGCCAGCAACGTGCAGGGCCAGGTCAGCATGGACCGCATCAAGGTGGGTGGGGAAGAAGTCACCTACTCCGTCAAGCTGGAAGGGTACAACGAATTCGATTTCACCGACCTCCGCGAACTGCTGGTGCCCACCGCCGGCGGCGAGAGCGTGCGGCTGGCCGACGTAGCGTCGGTGGGGCGGCGCGAAGTACTGAACCGCATCGTACGCGAGGACCAACAGTACCAGCGGCTGGTGGGCTGGGAGTTCCGTGGCCCGCGCAAGTTGGGCGACCGGGTGCGCGACGTGGCGGTGGACGCGACCGATCTGCCCGCCGGCTACAAGATCGAGAAAGAGCGCGACATCTTCTGGACCGACGAAGAGCAGCAGCAGATCTACACCGTGCTGGCCTTCGCCGTCATCCTGATCTATCTAGTGACGGCGGCGCTGTTCGAGTCGCTGCGCGCGCCGTTCGTCGTACTGCTGACCGTCCCGCTGGCGCTGATCGGCGTATTCCTGGTGTTCTTTTACACCGGAGCGTCGTTCACCCGCTCGGCCTACATCGGCGTCATCATGATGGCGGGCATCGTCGTCAACAACGCGATCCTTGTCGTCTACCACATCAACGAGATCCGGCGCGCCGGGACGGCGCTGAAGGAAGCGATCATCCAGGGTACGCTGGAGCGCGTGCGGCCCATCCTAATGACGACGCTGACGACAGTGCTGGGTCTTCTGCCGCTCATCCTGTTCAGCGAGACGATGGACGCGACGATCTGGAACGCCCTCGCCCTGGCGACGATCGGCGGCCTGATCGCCAGCACGATCTTCGTGCTGACCAGCATCCCGGTGCTGTACTACCTGTTCGAGCGGCCGTGGCGGCGCCCGGTCTTGGCCACAGCGCCGGAGCCGCGACCGGCGGCGAGCGACTGACCGGGATGAGTCTTCCCGGGCGCGTCGTGTCGTGGTCGGACGCGACAGGGCCCATCACTTCATGTCGCGCTGATCCGGGCGACGAATCACGACAGATCGGGGCGCCCCAAATGTCCCTTCGGTGACCCGACCCTGCGCGCCCTCCCATGGATCGGCCCCGGGCAGTGCGGTCGTGATCGGACGCGACAGGGCCACGCACTTCATGTCGCGCCGATCCGGGCGACGAATCACGACAGATCGGGGCGCTCCAAATGTCTTTTCGATAACCGGACCCTGTCGCGCCCTCCCGAAGTCCTGCGGAATCGGTCGCGCCAGTCGCGACGGGCGGCTGGGAGCGGGCCGTCTCGCTCCGGCCTCCCCCGCGCTCACACCTGCGGCGTGACCGCGGTCTCGCAAAACCAGCTGCGCTACGACGACCCACCCCCAGCCTTGGCTGAGCGCGCATCGAAGCACCTTCTGCGATCATGGCGTACGGCGTGACCGTGGGCTCGCAAGACCAGCTGCGCTACGACGACCCGCTCCA
>JASFLD010000070.1:0-12128 GCA_050118275.1 Gemmatimonadales bacterium | reverse complement strand
AGAGATGACCATCGACCCGAGGGTTTCGCCTGGATCGACTGCACCGACAGCCATAACAGTATCATCTCATACGTGCGTCGCGATGGTGACGAGTATGTCGTCGTCGTCCTCAACTTGACGCCCGTGCCCCGCGATGATTACCGAATCGGTGCGCCGGTCGCCGGTCGCTACACTGTCCGTCTGGCGAGCGACGCCATAGCATACGGCGGCAGCGGCTACGCGACACCCACCGGATTCGATACAGAATCGATGGCCTTTCATGGCTACCCGCAGTCTTTGCGACTTAATCTACCACCGTTGAGCGCACTGCTGCTGACCCCTGAAACATGAGCGAGACGGAGCGGCCGGCACTTCGCGCCCTGGCGGAAAGGTTCGGCGTTCTTCCGTCCTACCTCGATACCGAAGGCGTCCGGCGATTCACGAGCGATGATTCACGCATCGCGATCCTCGATGTCATGGGGATCGATGCCTCGAGCGAGGCCAGGGCGGTCGAGCAGCTGAGAGCGGCCAAGGCACGCTCGTCGGACCAAGTGCTGGACCCGGTCCTCGTGCAACGTTGGCGCGGGCCGGGTTACGACCGTCTCCGTTGCAGGCCACCGGACTCGTTGGTCGGGAACAACTTCGACTATCGCTTGGAGCTGCAGCTCGAGTCCGGAGAATCGCACGTCGCGGAAGGGCGGGCGCGTTTATCGTCCAAGCGCCCGACGGCAAGCCTGAACCTACCCATCGAACCGGGACCCGGCTATCATCGGCTGCATCTGCAAATCGACTCGCGAGCGGCAGCGGTCGACGACCGTAGCTCCCTGATCGTCTGTCCAAGCTCCTGCCTGACCGCGCGTGAGGTCCTGGATGGCCGGCGTCGTTTCGGCATCTGGACTCACCTCTACTCGACTCGTGGCGCACAGGACTGGGGGATCGGAGACACAGGCGTATTGCGGTCACTGGTCGGCTGGGCCCATCATATCGATGCTGCTTTCGTCGGACTCAACCCGCTGCACGCGCTCCGCAACAGTGGAAGCTCCATCAGTCCCTATAGCCCAGTGAGTCGGCTGTACCGCAACGTCATCTACATCGATGTCGACCAGGTGCCCGAGCTGGCCGCGTCTCCGGAGGCGCGCGCCCTGATCGCTTCAGCAGGCTTCCAGAGTCAACTCGACGCTCTGCGTTCGTGTCGCCACATCGACTACGAAGGCGTCATGGCCATCAAGCAGCCCGTGTTCGCGGCCCTCCATCGCGCTTTCGTCGAACGGCACGGGCAGCTCGACACGGAGCGTGGACGGGCCTATGCCGACTTCATCGACAGCAAGGGCGAGTCGCTGAACGACTTCGCGGTTTTCGTCGTTCTCTCTGATTATCTGAGGCCAGACCACGGGTCCGACTGGCGGCACTGGCCGGCCGTCTATCGGTCTCCCCGAAGCCCGGAGGTGAAAGAATTCAGCCAACAGCACGCGGATGCGATCGATAGGCAACGCTACCTGCAATTCGAGTTGGACCGGCAGATCCACGCGGTGGCCTCCGCCGACGAGCTCGCGATTGGACTTTACGGCGATCTGGCCATCGGGACTGCGCCCAGCGGCAGCGACCCCTGGATGTTTCCCGACCTCTTCGTCGGCGGAGCCAGCGTGGGCGCTCCGCCGGATGACTACTCGCTGGACGGTCAGGATTGGGGGCTGCCGCCGGTCGATCCCGTCAGATTAAAGGCCGAGGCCTATCGGTACTGGATCGTTCTGCTTCGCAACGCGCTCGAGCACATGGGTGCCCTGCGGATCGACCACGTCATGGGGTTGTTTCGTCAGTATTGGATTCCGGCCGGGAGGCCAGCCACTGAGGGTGCCTACGTACGCTTCCCGTCGCAAGACCTGCTCGGCATCCTCGCCCTGGAAAGCCGTCGCCACGGCAGCCTGATCATCGGTGAGGACCTGGGTACAGTGCCTCGCGGTCTTCCCGCCGTGCTCAAGCGCTGGGGCATACTGTCATCCCGGGTGCTGTACTTCGAGAAGGACAAGCGCGGCCGCTACCGCCCGGCGCGGCGCTACTCGAGCCGCGCTCTCGTCACCGCCAACACCCATGACCATCCTCCGCTCGCCGGATTCTGGCAGGGTCGCGATCTGGAGCTGCGAGACCAGGTGGGCAGCCTGGGCAAGGGTAGGAGCTTGGCCGACGCCATGGAGGAACGGCAGCACGAGCGGCACGCGCTGGTGGCCCGCCTGGCAAGCGAGGGCTGCTTGGACGCACAGATTCCAAGGTCATCCTACCCGCAACTATGCAAGAGCGTCTACGCAATGTTGGCGCACACACCGGCGCCGCTGGTCGGTGTCTGGCTCGATGATCTGGCGGGTGAAACAGATCCTGTGAATCTGCCGGGGGTCGATCTCGGTCGATATCCCGGTTGGTCGCGCCGGGTGACCAGCACGGTCGAGCAGCTGCGTCGCGACGCCAATGCGACCGAGGCCCTCGGCGGGCTCGCCGGGCGCGGCACCTGACGAACGCCGACTCGGGCGAAGCATGGAAACTGTCCTCAGCACTTACCGCGTCCAACTCAACAAGGACTTTCGCCTCGTCGATCTGCAGGCCCTGGTGCCTTACCTTTCGCAGCTCGGAATCTCGCACGTATACGTCTCGCCGATTTTGCGGGCCCGGGCGGGTAGCGGCCACGGTTATGACGTCGTCGATCCCCGCGAGCTCAATCCCGAGATCGGCAGCGAATCGGAACTGCAGGAGCTGGTCACGACGTTACGGGCCCACGGGATGGGCCTCGTCCTCGACATCGTACCCAATCACATGGCGACGGGAAGGGAGAACGATTATTGGGAGGATGTGCTCGCCCACGGCCGGAGTTCGCCGTTTGCCGACTGGTTCGACATCGACTGGGGCCCGGCCGACGCCAGGCGGCCGTACCGCGTCTTCCTTCCGGTGCTCGGGGATCGCCTCACTCGCGTCATCGGGCGGCACGAAATCCAACTGACCTACGATGCTGGGGCCTTCCGGTTCACCTACTACGACCAGTGCTTCCCCGTCGACCCCGCCACAGTGCCCCTGATCATGGATCTGGCGTTGGCCGAGGTCGAGCGTCAGCCGCGCGATTCTGATCGGTCGATTCTGGTGGCAATCAACGCCCGACTCGGTTCCCTCCCTCCTCGCTCGAGCCGCTCGCCCGATATCGCGATCCGGCGCCGCGAGAGCGCGCGCGCTGCGATGACGGACCTCGAGACGTTGTATGACGCGTCGGCAGACGCCCGGTCGTGTATCGACGCAGCGTTGAGCTTCCTCAATAGCCCCGCAGGAGCACGGCAGCTGCGCCGGCTGCTCGCCGGCCAGGCGTATCGACTCGCCTATTGGCGACGCGGAGCACGCGAGATCAATTACCGCCGCTTCTTCACGATCAGCCATCTCGTCGGCCTGCGAATGGAAGATCCAGTGGTGTTCGAGCAGACACATTCCCGCGTGCTCGATTGGATCCGTCATGGGTGGGTGGATGGACTGCGGCTCGATCACATCGATGGTCTGCTCGACCCGACGGCCTACCTGGAGCGATTGCGCGACTCAATCGATCGGGTGATGTCAGATCGCGGATCTGCAGGCATCCCCATCTACGTGGAGAAGATCCTCGCCCGAGACGAGCACCTGCCAGAGGAATGGCCCGTAGCGGGCACGACCGGGTACGACTTCCTCAACGAAGTCGAGGACATCCTTCTCGATCCCAACGGCTATTGGTCCGTCGATGCCATCTACGGCCGTTTCACGCGGCATGCGACGAGATTCGCAGACATCGCGCGCCGCTCCAAGCGAAAGATCCTCGCCGGCCACCTGGCCGCAGAGTGCCGCCGGCTGGCGGTGCAACTGGAGCGGCTCGCCGGAGACCAGAGCGGCACGACGCGCGCGGAGCTGCTCACGGCGATTACCGAAACGATCGCCTGCCTGAGAGTCTATCGCACCTATCTGGACCAGCGGCGAACAAGCCCGCGGAGCTTCGATGTCAGGACGCTGACCAGGGCGATCAACCGCGCGAGCTCGCTTGGCCGCGCCGCGAACACCGCCCTCGAGTTGTTGCAGCGAGCCCTGCTCCCCCCACAGCCAACGCCCGCAGACGACGAACAGTCGAAGGCCAGGCTCGAATTCACACAACGCTTTCAGCAACTCTGCGTGTCGGCCGCGGCGAAGGGTGTCGAGGACACCGCTCTGTACATTCACGTCCCCCTGGTGTCCCGCAACGAGGTCGGCGGCAATCCAGGAGAACCCTTTCCCGGTGCCCGGGAGGCGCTGCACAGGGCGAATCTTCAACGTGCGGAGCGCTGGCCGACGGGTCTGTTGTGCACCAGCACGCACGATACAAAGCGAAGCGCGGACTTGCGGGCCCGCTTGGACGTCATTTCGGAACTGCCGGATCTGTGGGGATCGAGGCTGCAACGCTGGCATCGACTCAACCACAAGCACCGTGTACGCGTCCAGGGTCGCTATGCTCCCGATCGCAACACCGAGTACCTGTTTTACGAGACGCTCATCGGCCTCTGGCCCCGTACCCAGCTCGATGGCTCGCGCCCGGCGGGCGAGACACTGCGACAAGTCGAGACACGCATCGCCGACTACATGCGGAAGGCGGCCCGCGAAGCGAAGCGGCAGACCAGTTGGGTCGAGCCGAACCCGGAATTCGAAGCCGCCCTGGACACTTTTGTCCGGGCGGCCCTCTCCCTCGATTCCAGCTCGCGTTTCATGTCCGAAGTGGACGGCTTCGTCCGACGGGTTGACCAAGCCGGCCGGTGGAACGCGTTGGCGCGGACCGCCATCCACCTCACCGCCCCCGGCACACCCGATACCTACCAGGGCGACGAGATCTGGAATTACAGCCTGGTCGACCCCGACAACCGCCGACCGGTCGATTACGGGTTACGCAAAGCGAGACTGGGACAAACCATCGTCGCCTGGGAACGCGCATCGGAACAAGATCGACCGGCTCTAGTGCGCTCTCTGGCCCAAGATCCCACCGATGACCGCCTCAAGCTATGGGTCGTCCACCGGGCACTTCAGACGCGACGCGCTCACGCCGATCTGTTCAGGCGCGGCTCCTATGAGCCACTGATCGTCACCGGCCCACAATCCGGTCATCTTTTCGCATTTTTTCGTGGTCATCTCGACCGATCCGCCGTGACCGTGGTCGCTTTGCGCTCCGCCTCCCTCCCCGGCAACCCTTCAGCGCCGCCGATCGGCCAGGTCTGGACTGGAACGGAGCTGCGGCTCCCGCTTCGGAGCGGCGCGGGTGGCTGGCGTTGTGCGCTTAGCGGGGCTTTCTTCCCCAGACCACCCGGCGGGGAGACCCGAGTTCCGGTCGATCGGATATTGGGCTCGCTTCCTGTGGCATTACTCTTGCCCGAAGGTCATTCGGCCGGGGCGCCCGATTGGGAGCCTGCTTGACAACCCGGCCACGCCCCCCATTCTTGTGGGATTCTCAAGGCTGATCCGCGGTACCCACGAGAGCTCGGAAAGCGAAGCGGGAGGCGAATCTCAACCGGCACGAACTATGGAGTCTGGCCTTCTTCCCTACACTCCGGCCGTCGCCTATTTCTCGATGGAGATAGCGCTGGAACCCCACATCCCCACCTATGCGGGGGGACTCGGGGTTCTGGCTGGCGACATCCTCTGCTCGGCGGCGGATCTCGAGGTTCCGATGGCGGCAGTAACGCTGCTGCACCGGAAGGGCTACTTCCAGCAACGCCTCGACGCCAGCGGACGGCAGAGCGAGGAATCGGACGCCTGGTCACCCGAAAGGAAGCTGGAGCTGCTCCCGATCGTCGTGACGGTACAGATCGAGGGACGGAAGGTCAGGATTCGACCCTGGCTGTACAAGGTGTCCGGGCTGAATGGACACAAGGTGCCGGTGTTCCTGCTGGACACGGCGCTGCCCGAGAACAGTCCGGCGGATCGAGCGCTCACCGACAGCCTCTATGGGGGCGATGCCTGCTACAGGCTCCGACAGGAAACGGTCCTCGGTCTCGGCGGAGTGGCCGTCCTCAGGAAGCTCGGCTACAACTCGGACCTGATCTTCCACATGAACGAGGGCCATTCGGCGCTGCTCACCCTCGGCTTGCTGGAAGAGCGCCTGAGGAACACCAAGTCGGCGACGATCACCCCCGCGGACATAGAGTCGGTGCGGCGTCGCTGCGTATTCACGACGCATACACCGGTGCCGGCCGGTCATGACCAGTTCTCCAGGGATCTCGCGGGCCACGTGTTGGGCCTGGAGCGTGTCTCGTTGCTGGACAAGACGGACTGTCTGTTCAACGGCGCGCTGAACATGACCTATCTGGGCCTGCGATTCTCGCGCTACGTCAACGGTGTCTCGATGCGGCATGGCGAAGTCTCCGTGGGCATGTTTCCCGGCTATCCCGTGCAGGCGATCACCAACGGAGTGCACGCTACCCGCTGGACTGCCGAACCACTCGCCGAGTTGTACGACCGTTACATGCCGGGCTGGCGTCACGACAATCGTTACCTGCGCTACGCGATCAACATTCCGCTGCACGAGATACAGGCGACACATTCCCGCGTGAAGAACGCCCTCTTGAACGACGTGGCGAAGCGCACCGGCGTTCGCTTGCGAGATGACGTGTTCACGATCGGGTTCGCTCGCCGTACCACGCCGTACAAGCGAGCGGACTTGCTATTCCGGGATATCGCTCGGCTGCGTGAGATTCCGAAGCGTGCCGGGCCGCTGCAGGTGCTCTACGCGGGCAAGGCGCATCCTCATGACGGCGATGGCAAGTGGATGATCCGGCGGATCTTCTCGGTGGCGAGAGAGCTTCAGGAAGATATCAGAGTCGTCTACCTGGAAGACTACGACATGGAGCTGGGGAAATCGCTCGTGTCGGGCACGGACCTGTGGTTGAACACGCCGCGGCGCCCGCAGGAAGCCTCGGGTACCAGCGGCATGAAGGCGGCCTGCAACGGCGTTCCGTCTCTGAGTGTGCTGGACGGCTGGTGGGTCGAGGGCCACATCGAGGGCGTGACCGGCTGGTCTCTGCAGGACGTCGCCGTCACTGCCGTGGATGAATCGGCGGAAATCGCGGCGCTTCACGACAAGCTCGAGCGGGTGATCTTACCCCTGTACTATCGCCGACCCAACGACTACGCGGCCGTCATGCGTTCGGCGATCGCCCTCAACGCCTCCTTTTTCAATACCCAGCGGGTCGTCCTGCAATACGTGCGGAACGCCTACGCTGGCAACGGCAAACCCGCGGCGCTCGTGGCCTCGGGGTTCTGACGACCGCCACCGCCAATCAGGCGAGCAAACGAAGGCGCGGAAGCTGCCACGGTAAGCGCCATTGTTCGTCTTATCCGCAATAGACCAATCGACGCTCGGGCTGATGACGCCATTGCATCGTCACACCGTGAGGTCGAATTCTCTTGTCTCCCCAGGTTTGAACTCCACGATCTTGCCGTCGACTCCCAGCCTCGCGTACGGCTCCCAAACCCCCTCGAACAAAACCGTCATCTGCTCACTGGTGATGTGGAGCTTGAACCAGTGTCCGCGGTATTGAATGCGCGAGGTCACCGACTTCAACTCCTCCGGCAGGCCCGGGTTGAGCCAGAGGACATCATCGCGGACCGCAATGCCGCTGTAGCAACGTTGAATGAGATCGACCGTACCCGCCATTGCGCCCAAGTGGATACCCTCGGCCGTCGTGCCTCCCTGAACGTCCCGGAGGTCCGCCCGCACGGCCCTCTCGAACCAGCGCCACGAACTCTCGCGATCCGACCGCGCTTGCACCCACGCGTTGACTATGGCGCTCAGTGTCGAGCCGTGCGACGTGCGTGGCAAGTAGTACTCTATGTTCTTCGGAATCCACTCCGGGTCGAATGAATAACCCATCCACTCGAACATCTGGACGAGGCGTTCGGCGGTGAACAGGTAGAAGAGCATCAAGACATCCGCCTGCTTGCTGACCTTGTAGCGATTCGGTGTGTCGCCCTCCGCTTCGAGGATTCGGTCGAGTCGATGGATATCACCGTACTTGGCTCGATAGCTTTCCCAGTCGAATTCCTGCAACTTCTCGTAGCCCTCGAACTGGCTGATGATGCCGCCATTCTGAAATGGCACGTACATCTTGCGACCGATCTCGCTCCACTCAGCGATCTCGTCGTCGGTCATCTGGAGGTCCTCGAAGATCTCCGACTTGCAGTCGTCATCCAATAGTTTCACCACGCGTCCCCCGCACTGCAGGACCCACGCGGCCATCACATTCGTATACGCATTGTTGTTCAGTCCCGGTTCTTCAGAATCCGGGTAGCGCGTATGGTATTCGTCCGGTCCCACCACGCCGTGGATCTCGTAGCGATCGCGCCGTGGATTGAATGTCGCGGCGCTGGCCCAGAAGCGGGCGATCTCGAGGATGATCCGCGATCCGTAGGTACAGATGAACTCCCTTCGACCCGTCGCCTGGTAGTGACGCCAGACGTTGAACGCGATCGCCGCGTTCACGTGACGTTGTAGCCGCGTCTCGTCCGGAACCCAGCGGCCCGATCTCGGGTTCAGGTGGACGACCTGTGTCTCCTCCCGACCGTCGCTTCCGCTCTGCCAGGGGAATAGCGCACCGCTAAAGCCTTCCTGCTTGGCGATGCGCCGCGCTTCCGGCAGTCGCCGGTAACGATACATTTGCAAGGCGCGCGCGATTTCTGGGACACGGAACTGCAGGTAGGGAAAGATGTACAGCTCGTCCCAAAAGACGTGCCCGCGGTAGGCCTCACCGTGCAACCCGCGCGCCGGCAAGCCTGCGTCCAGATCGACCGTGTTCAGCGACACGGTCTGCAGTATGTGGAAAATGTGTACTCGCAACGCCAGTTGCTCATCGGGCACGCCTTCGAGCTGGATATCGCAGCGATACCACAGCCGCTCCCACGCCAGCCGGTGCGTTCGCAGTAGCTCGGCAAAATTGCCAGCTCGCTCTATGGCACGTTTCGCTTCGTTTTCCGGCGAGCTGATCGCCCAGTCCCGCGACGAGTAGATTGCGACGATCTTCTCGACCTGAAGCGGTTTCCCCCGCTCGACCTCTACCGACAGCGTCTGCTCCACGTAGCCCGGCAATTCCTGCGAGATACGTTGCGCCGCATCACGCGATGAGCCCACGATCCTCGTGCGGGCCGCCTGAGCCATCTCGATCCGTGATTGGACGGTCTCGACCAGCAACGCGATACCGTCCTCGCCGAAAACTTCCGCTCTGACGGGTTGGAGATGCTGGCTGTTGAGTTTGCGGTAGCGCGCCACCCCCGCGTTCTGCACCCGACCCTCCAGCGCCGAACGTAAATCGACTTTCCCCGACCAATTCTCCGGCGTCAGCGTCCATTCCATCGCGGCGTAGTGCATCTCGGCCATGTGAACGAAGCGCCGGCTGACAAGCTTCGTCTCGCGACCGTCGCCGTCGCGGAATCGCATCGTCCGCTGCAACAGGCCGACGGCCAGGTCGAGCTCCTGACGATACTCCAGCATCTCGACGGCCGCCGAATCGAACCAATCGCCGCCCTCAGGCCTGAAATTCATGCTGAGCCAGTTCGGCCAATTGACCAGATCCTCGTTCTCGATCTCGCGATCGGCGATGGTCGAGCGTAGGCGGTCATAACCACCGGCCATGTAGGTGCCCGGATAATGGACACCACCCGCCCCCATCATCTCCAAGGCGCCGCGAGTCGCGAAATACCCATTGCCCAGAGTGCAGAGAGCCTCGCGTAACGGCTCCTGACTCGGATCCCAACCCTCGTAGATCAGCTTCCACCCCGTCATCCCTCAACCCCTCAATACGATGATCAGTGCTTGAAGAAACTCGCGCACCTCCCGCGTATCGCGTAGCCGGTAGGTCGCGTTCGTCTTGTAGGCGGGAGATCCAACCAGCACGCCGACTCCGCGATCCGTCAGGACCCGGAAAGCGTCTTCATCGGTCACATCATCGCCGACATAGAACGGCAGGACGGCTCCGCCGTTCAACCCCAGCGTCTCCAGCAACCAGAGGACGGCACGTCCTTTGTCCCAATCGATATCGGGCCGCAGCTCGAGTACCTTCTTGCCGCTCGATACGCGAAGCCGCTCGTATTTCTCGGCCACCTCCTTGACCGCTCGCTCGACACGCGGCACGTCGTCTTCGGCGACGTTTCGGTAGTGGCTGGCGATGGCAAAGCGCTTTCGCTCCACCCGCGCCCCGGGCACCCCAGCGACTCGGGCCGCCAGTTCACCCTCCGCCTGCTCCAGCTCGGGCAAGGCCGCGCGGCCGCCCTCGTACTCCATGTCAAGCCCACCCGGCCCCTTGATATCGAAGCCGTGACTCCCAGCGTACACGAGACCCGGAAGCGCGACCTTGGGTTCCACGTCCTCCCTGTCCCGACCGCTGACGATGGCCACCGTGCAAAGGCCGGCCAACTCGCGAAGCACGCTCCGCATCTCATCCGACAACAGCGCGTCCTCCGGTTGAGACACGATCGGTGTCAGCGTGCCATCGTAATCCAAAAAAACCGCCGGACGCCTGTCATCGAGACGACCAGCGATCTCTTCCCAAGCCTCCAAGGCCGACGGTAACTCGCTCGCGATGCGTTCGCCGCCCGCGTATGTCTCCGCTGTCATCCTCTCTCCCCAGTCCTTATCTTCCGCAGGTCGTCGACCACCGTGTCCGCGCCATTCTCCAACAGCACCTCCGGGTTACCGACCCGGTCCACGCCGACCACCCAGCCAAAACCTCCCGCACGTCCGGCTTGGACACCGGAGACGGCATCCTCGAAGACGACCGACCGCTCCGGATCGACGTTCAAGAGCTCCGCCGCTTTGAGAAAGATGTCGGGCGCCGGCTTGCCCGTGAGTCCCAATCGTGCCGAGACGACGCCGTCCACCCGAACATCGAACAAATCCGCCAGGTCCGCCGCCTGGAGGACGGACGCGCAGTTCTTGCTCGAGGAGACGATCGCCGTCTTCAATCCCATTCCCCGCCAGACACGGATTTGTTCCACCGTGTCCTCGAACACGTCCACCCCACCCTCGTCCAGCATCAGATTGTAGAGCTCGTTTTTGCGGTTCCCCAATCCGCAAACCGTCTGCGCCTCGGGTCCGTCCGATGGCTCACCCTCAGGTAAGTGTACTCCGCGGGCTCGTAAGAAACTGCGCACTCCGTCGTAGCGCGGTTTGCCATCGACATACTCCGGGTAGTCCCGCTCGATCTGGAACGGTCGGAACGGGGTACCCTCACGCTCGGCGCGCCGCTGCAAGAACTCGTCGAAGACGCGCTTCCATGCGCGAGCGTGGACCGACGCCGTGTGTGTGACGACACCATCCAGGTCGAAGATCACCGCATCGAAAGCGGTCGGCGATATCGCTCGCTCGCTCTGGTCAGCCGATTCCACAGAAACCACCTCAACCCCTCGATGTCAACAGCCGGTCAACCATACCAGCGAGCCGGTCACCGGGATCGTCGGCTTCCAAACGTCTCGCCGCCCCTGAGCAGCTGGACGCGAAAAGCCTCACTTGCAGGGCATGGCTTTGCCGCTGGCGGGGGCGCCCCAACCCTCCATCCCAAACCCTCACGGGCACGATCAATCCGGCGCGAATCGGTCGAGGAATGCCCGTTCGTCCGCGGTCAGACTCCCGACTCCGGACTGCTTGATCTTCTCGATGACCCGATCCAGTTCGTCCCGGTTGACGGGGTGCAGTTGATCACGCGGGATGCTCTCCCAGCGCTTCAAATCCTCCCGCGCGTTGCCTTTGCTGCGCGCCGGCGCCGTCACCTTGGCCTTGAAACGCCGAGCCGGAGATCGATACTCCAACCACTTGAGATACAGATAGCCGCCCAAGAAACCGCCCAAGTGAGCGAAGTGGGCGATGCCGGCGCCGGTCCCACTGAAGCCGAAATAGAGAGACACCGCCGTCATGATGATCACGAACAGACGCGCTTCCACCGGGAGAATGCCCCAAATGAAGATCCGATCCCGCGGCCAATAGTGCGCGTAGCCCAGCATCACACCGAAGACGGCGCCCGAAGCCCCGACAATCGCTATGTTTCCGCCCGTAGCGACGAATTCGATTAGGGAAAGCAGTGCGCCCGTCACGCCGGCGACGAAATAGAGAGCCAGAAAGCGGCCGCCGCCCAACCGCATCTCGAGGC
>JASFLD010000069.1:0-12331 GCA_050118275.1 Gemmatimonadales bacterium | reverse complement strand
CATCGCGGCGGGCGCCCGGGTGGGTCTGTCCCGTAAGGGTTTGTTGAAGGAGCGCCCGGAAGTACGCGAGGTGGCGTTCGATCCCGACGTGATGATGATGGCAACCTTCCACGAGGTAGGCGACGGGTTTCAAGTGGCGGTGAAGGGTGCGCCGCGGGCGGTCCTGTCCGTCTGCGACACGGAGGCCGAGAGCGACGCCGAGGAGGAATCGCAGGCACTGGACGAGGCCGACCGTGAGAAGTGGGCCGAACGTATCGAGGCACTGGCGGCAAAAGGTCTCCGCGTGTTGGCGCTGGCCGACAAGCGAGTGACGAGCGCCGAGGCCGAGCCCTACGAGAAGCTTCGGCTGCTGGGACTGGTGGCACTACAGGACCCAGCCCGATCAGACGCGAAAGAGGCGATCACCGCCTGCAGCGACGCGGGAATTCGGGTGATCATGGTGACGGGTGATCAGCCCCGAACGGCGGCCGCCATCGGGAGGGAGGTCGGCCTGGGCGGTGACGGCATCGTCGTGATGGAGGGTTCCGAATTGCGGGAGCCCGAGAAGCTTTCGAGCGACGATCGCCGCCGGGTACTGGAGGCCGACGTGTTCGCGCGCGTCAGCCCGGAACAGAAGCTCGACCTGATCAGCATCTTCCAGGAGGAGGGCGCGACGGTCGCTATGACCGGCGATGGCGTAAACGACGCGCCCGCGTTGAAGAAGGCGGATATCGGCGTGGCGATGGGCATTCGCGGCACTGACGCCGCGCGCGAGGCCGCGGATATGGTGCTGAAGGATGACTCGCTCTCCACCATCGTGGCGGCGGTGAGGGAAGGCCGGATCATCTTCGGCAACATCCGCAAGTCCGCCGTCTTCATGCTCTGCACCAACGTAGCGGAGGTCATCGCCGTGGCCATCGCTTCGATCTTCAGTGTGCCGCTGCCACTGTTGCCGTTGCAGATTCTCTACCTGAACGTGGTGACAGACGTCTTCCCCGCGCTGGCGCTGGGAGTAGGCGAGGGGGATCCGCGGGTCATGGAGCGGCCGCCGCGAGATCCACAGGAAGCCGTTCTGACGAGGCGGCACTGGTTGGAGATCGGGGCCTGGGCGGTCGGCATCGCCGCTTGCGTTCTGGGAGGACTGGGAGTGGCCCTGATCGTCTTCGATTTTCCCCAGCCGCGCGCGGTGACGGTCTCGTTCCTCACGCTCGCCTTCGGCAAGCTGTGGTTCGTCTTCAACCTGCGTGACCCGGGCTCGCGGTTCCTGCGCAACGATGTCGTGCGCAACACGTGGGTCTGGGCGGCCATCGGTCTGTGCATCGGGCTGCTGCTGGCGGCCGTGTACCTACCGGGGCTGTCGAATGTGTTGCGAACGGAGGCGCTCGGCGGAATCGGTTGGGGCTTGGTACTGGCCTTGAGCGTACCGCCGCTGATCGCGGGCCAGATCATTCGAGGTCGGCAATCCCAGCGACCGGGGCTGTCTCACTCGAGCGTCTGAGCGAACCGATGAATCCGACGACCGAAACCGTATCCGCTGAATCGCACTCCTGGCGCCTTGGGATGGGTCCGCCGCCGAGTAGTGTACGTACACCCTCGAGAATCTTGTCCACCTCGTCCTGTTTCTGGATGTAGCCCTCGGCCCCGGCTCGCAGACAACGCTCGGCGTAGATTGCCTCATCGTACATCGATAGGATCAGTACGTGGGTCGAAGGCGGGCGAGTCTTGATCTGACCGATCAGATCCAGGCCGTGGCTTGATTCGATTATTCATCCTCTATCTTCGGACGCGAGTCCAAGCTGCAAATCCGGCAATCGATCTGCCGGAGATCTCCGTTTCCTATCCCGTGGCTGCCGTCGCCGGGCTACCCCACCACCAGCAACGGGCATTTCACGCCGGAAAGAAGGTCCCGAAACGCCCGGCCTTCACGTGCCAGGCTGGTACGCGGAACGACGATCAGGCCGGAGCGGTCTTGGAGCAGTAGCGATGCCAGGCGGCGCATCTCGCCCGGACCTCTAGGCAAACCGATGCGGCGTGCCCGGAGTCGGCGTTCCGCCAGCCACGCTTGCACCTCCTCGTCCATGCGCCTCATCTCATCGCCCTCCGATCCGAGCAGGACCACGACGAGGAGCGAGTCCTCGCGCGTCCTCAGGGAGACTGCTGCGGCAAGCGCCTGTAGACCCGCCGGCGTGCCGTCGTAGAGGACGTGGATCGTGCGCCCCAGGCGCGTCCCGCGACGCAACACCATGACCGGCCCGGAGCCGACCTCGAGCAATGCCCGGACTGTCGAACCCGGGCCCCTGCGCAACGAATGGCCTGTAGCGCCGAGGATGACGAGATCCGCCTCCTCCACGCGGGCCAACAGCTCGCTGGCCACTCGACCGCGCACGCTGCGAAACGACCAGCGCACGCCGATGCTGTCGGCCATCCTCGCCAGCATCTGACGGACCCGGGCCGCCTGCACCCGCAGCTGGCGCTCGAGCTCGCCGCTCTGCAGCGGTCGGGGCGCGGCGGAGAGGAAGTCGATCTCCAGGGCGAAAGGGTGCTCCCTCGCATGCATCAGATCGGTGTCCTCGACGTAAAGCCCCAGCAACTCGGCCTCGATGGCGGCGGCGAGCTCGGCCGATGCCGCCAGCGCGGCAAGACTGTCCGGCGACGCATCGAGTGCGACGAGGATCCGCCGAATCGCCCCCTCGGGCGGCCCGCTCATTCCGATTCTCCTCGCTCGATGTGAGAGAACGTCTTCCGGTGTTCGGCCAGCTCAGCCAGGCGTTGCTCGACCCTGTGGTTGACCGAGTTCTCCGGATAGTTTCCCTGCTCGTCCCGTTCACCCATGGGCAGTGCCGTGAGGATTTCCATCCCCTGGTCCACGGTCTCGATTGCCCAGACGTGGAACCGCTTCTCCGATACGGCGTCGACCACGTCCCGGCGCAACATGAGATGCTTGACGTTCGACGCCGGGATGAGAACGCCCTGCTCACCGGTTAGGCCGCGCGCGTTACAGATATCGAAGAACCCCTCGATCTTTTCATTCACGGCTCCGATGGGCTGAACCCGGCCGTGCTGGTTGACGGATCCGGTGACCGCGATCGATTGCTTGATGGGGAGTTCACCGATCGCCGAGAGCAAGGCGTAGAGCTCGGCTGACGACGCGCTGTCGCCCTCGACGCCCGCGTACGACTGCTCGAACACGAGGCTGGCGGCGAGCGAGAGCGGCCGCTCCATCGCGTAGCGAGCGCCGAGGAAACCCGAGAGAATGAGCACGCCCTTGGAGTGGATCGGGCCGCTTAACTCGACCTCGCGCTCGATGTCGACGACTTCGCCTTTGCCCAGACGCACACGCGCCGTAATACGGCCGGGACGCCCAAAAGCGTAGTCGCCGAGCTGTGTGACGACGAGGCCATTGACCTGCCCCACCCGGGAACCCTCGGTATCGATGTAGATGGTGTCGCGCAGGATTCCCTCCTGGACACGCTCTTTCAGGCGGTTGGAGCGGTAGATCGACTGGTCGATGGCGCTCTGTACGTGCTCGGCACCGACGACCTCGGCCCCCACCGTCGCTGCCCAGTAATCGGCTTCGCGGAGAAGGTCGAGTAGCTTCCGCGTCTGGACCGAGAGCTTCTCGGCGTCTCCGGTCATGCGGGCGCTCTGTTCGATCACGCGGGCCACGGCGGAACGCTGGAAGGGTCGGAGCTCCGCCTTCCTGACCAGGCTGGCGATCAAGCGGGCGTGAAGCGATTCGTTGTCGGGACTTCGATCCATGTCCTCATCGAAGTCCGCCTCGACCTTGAAGAGGCCGCGGAAATCCGGCTCGTAGGCTCCGAGGAGGTAGTAGAGCAGACGGCTACCCAACAGGACCAGCTTCGCATCGAATGACACCGTCTCGGGTTCCAGCGAGACGGTACTGACCAGGCCGACCAGCTCGTGGGGCGACTCGATCCGTAGCTCGCCGGACTGCAGCGCACGTTTCAACGCCTCCCAAGCAAAGGGTTGCAGCAGGAGTCGCCGGGCATCCAGGATCAAGTATCCGCCGTTCGCCCGATGCAGCGCGCCCGGTTTCATGAGATTGAAATCGGTCACCAGCGCGCCCATGCGCGGCTGATATTCGATTCGACCCACCAGGTTTTGATAGGTCGGGTTGTCCTCGTAGACGATCGGCGCATGCTCGGATTCTCCGTGATCCACCAGGACGTTTACACTGTATCGGCGGAACTCGCCGTCATCCTCGGCGGGCGGAGCGGCTCCGCCGGTCATCGCTGCCATCAATTGTTGCTGGGGCCCGTCACGGCCTCCCGCCAAGCGGCGCGCATTCTTGACCAGATCCTTCTCTACGGCTTCGAGATGCGTGAGTACGGGCTCGAGATCGGCATACTTCTCCCGGAGCTCCTGAAGCAGGTCCCGCACGGTGTCGCGGGCGACCGTCTGATCGAGCTCGCGTACCCGCTCGCCTGCCTGACGCTTCAGCCGTGGAGCCTGCCGGAGAATCTGCTGCATCTCCTCCTGCAGCTCCTCGACCTGCGATTCGAGTCGCTTCCGTTCCTCGTCCGACAGCTTCTCCATCTCGTCCGGTGGAATGACGTCGCCATCTTTGGTGGGAGCGAAGACGAAACCGGACGGCGTGCGCAGCAGCGTTAGGCCACGCTCGCGACTTTTCTGCTGCAGCTCCTCCACCGCCTCCTGCTGGACCTGTCCGGCCTCCTCCTGTATGGACTCCCGGCGCGTCTGGTACTCTTCGCTCTCGAAGGCACCGGATAGCGCCGTTCGCACGTGGTCGAGGCAGCGCTCCATGTCGTCGGCTAGCTGCCGCCCTTTGCCGGGCGGAAGCCGCAGGGCGCGGGGCTTGTGGGCCTCCTCGAAGTTGTTGACGTAGCAGAGATCGTCGGGCGGCGGCTCGTTGGCCGCCCGTTCTTCGAGGAAGTGGCAGACCAACTGGCGCTTGTCGGTCCCCTCGGGTCCCAGGGCATAGATGTTGAACCCATCACGGCGGATACCGATTCCGAAACGCACCGCCTCCGAGGCCCGGTCCTGACCGACGATTCCGCTCAGGCGCTCCAGATCATCGGTCGTCTCGAAGTTCAGCTCTTTCAGATCACACCGCCGGTAAAGCGCCTCTGCGCCCAGCGATTTCAGCATTGCGTTCTAGCTCCCTGTTGTTTGCGTATCCCGGTCGCTGCGTCCGAGGGTGATATCGCGTTACCCTCCCTCGCAACCGGGAACCGTCATTCGGTTTCGACACTGGGAACGAGCAACGTCGCTCGATCGATGTGCCGAAGGACATGCAGCGACGTGCTGCCGATCATCAGGCGATGGACGAAGCCGTGGCCGTGCGTGCCCAGCACGACGAGGTCGCTGTCCCACTCCTCCACCTCCTTCAGGATCTCCGGCCCGGCACGGCCTCTGCGCACCCGATCGTCGATGCTGATGGAGATGCTGGAGGAATCGGCGAAGTCGGTCACCAGCTTCTCGAACTCGAGCCGAGCACTTTCTTGCATGTTCGCCAGCTTGCTCTCCAGTTCGCCCAGGGCGGTGGACATCACCGAGACCACTGCTTCGCTGAGCGGTTCCTGGACGTACAGCGCTCGAATATCGGCACCTTCCGCTGCGGCGATCGTCGCGGCGCTCTCCAGCACGGTCCGCGATTGAGGCGAAACGTCCAACGCCACCAGGACACGCTGGAAGGCCCGCGCGTGCTCTTCCGTCGCCACCAGGATCGGAGAGTCGGCCATGCGCGTGACCTTCTCGGCCGTCGACCCCAACAGGAAACGTTCCACCGCCGCCTGGTGATGGGCGCCCAAGACGATGACGTCCGCATCGACCTCACGCGCCGTCTCGCTGATCAAGGAAGCGGGCCGGCCGCGCCGCACATGCACCGGTGCGTCCGCTGCTCCGGCCTCGCGCGCCTGCCTTTCCGCGCTTTGCCTGTTGATCTGTTCAAGCGCCGTCAGCGACTCGGGAGACCAACCGGGTGCCCAGCCGGAGACTGGGGTGACGATCGGTGGCATGGTCTCCGACACGACCGTTACGATATCGACATCCGCGCCGGCGCGGTTCGCGAGACCGACGCCAGTCACAACGGCTCTGTTACCGTGATTTGTGCCATCGGTCGCGGCGAGTACACGTTTCAGTTTCGGCATGCGCGGCCCCCAATCAGATGAACCAAGCGGTTGATCTCGCGGTCTCGGTTTCCCGTCCCAGAGTGCACGCCTTGGCGGCAGGCAGTCGCGCCAATCGACCCGCTCCCTTCGTGGTCCGGGTTGTCATGACGAACGTTCGTATGTCCGGCGATTGACGACAATCGGCGCCCTGTCGTTGGGACGCTTGGCGCCGCCTCCGAAGACGCGCTCGGGGAAAGTACGTTCCACATATCGGTCGATTCCTGAGCGGCCGGCACATCCTTCGCCTCGAACTCGGCCCGGTCTGCTGCGAGCCACGCGCCGAGCGGGTTCGATCCGACAAGGCTTGCTCTACGCACCCGATTTACCATGGTGTCCGAGTACCATTACGGAGTCACCGATGATGTCCTCGACATACAGCATCTGGACGAGGACGATGACCACCACGAGCAGAGGCGTGGACAGCAGGACGCCGATCCAACCGAACATGACGGCCATGAGCAGTTGTGAGACGATGAGGAGGGCCGGGGGCAACGACACGGCCCGCTTCTGAATCAGCGGCGTGATCAGGTGTCCTTCCAACATCTGCACCACGATGTAAAGGAGAACGACGTACAAGGCCGTGAGCGGGCTCTCCAGGAGCCCAATCAACGCGGCTGGGAACACGGAAGTGATCGGTCCGATGAGCGGCACGAAGGCGAGGAGCGCGGCGAGCAGTCCGAGGATGAAGGCAAGCGGGATACCCAAGATGAACAGACCGACGACCGTCAAGACCCCGACGACGAACATCGAGGCGATCCGGCCGACCAGCCACCAGCGCAGCGCTTCGCCCAGGCTCGCCATCACCTCGCGGACCCGGTCGCGCTTCGCGGCCGGCACCAGCCGAAGCGCGCTGTCGATGTAAGAATCGGGCTCGAAGGCCACGAAGATGCCGATGAAGAGGATCACCAGACAACCGAGGATCACCCCAACAGCCGAGGAGAAGATACCGGTGATCCTCCCCACCAGGCCCGATCCAGATGACAGCAGACTCTCGAGGCTCGGCAAGTCCTGAGTCAGAGAGCGCAGCCAAACGACCTGCTGGAGACTGGATTTCAGCTGAGCCAGCGCGGTGGGGATGTGCTGCTGCAGCCGGCCGGCCTGATCGGCGATCCGCGGACCCGCGAACCAGGCGATAACGAAAAGAAGGGCCGGCACCAGGACTCCGATCAGCGCCAATGAGGCGCTGCGCGGGAGGCCGCTGCGCTTGCTCACCCAATACGCGAGCGCGTCGAGCGCCACCGCGAGAAGAAGGCCGGCGAAAACTATGAGCAGACCTTCGGCCAACTGTTGGAGCAGGTAGAGCAGAACGAGTAGCGCCGCACCCACTCCGACCGCGATTAGCACTCGTCCAGCGAAACTTCTCCTGTCCGATGCGTCCTCGTCCATTCTAGTGCCGCCCATCCGACATCGCGTTGACGCTCTCGACGATCGGCGTAAACCTGAATCCGGTCGTCAAGGCCATGGACGCCCGTGCGCGCGTCGCATCACCCCGCCACTCGTTCCCTGTGGGGGACGTTCTCGAAAACACATTTCCGGATCCTAGTTGCCCGGGCCCTCGAATTGGGTTTCCCCCTTGAACCGCTGCTTGGCGTCATCGAACGCCACCTTCAGTTCGTGCTGCGCCTTTTCCGCACCATCCTTGAGCGTTTGCCAGGCATCCTCGCCGGCATCCTGCAATTCGCTGATCTTGTCCCGGAGCTCGTCACGCCGGCCGCGCAGTTTGGCCAACCGATTCCGATATTCCAGCTCGGCATCGAGCTTCGCGACCTTCGCCGCTTCCTCCATCCTGTCGATTGTGGCATTCCATTCGTCCAGCTGGCTCTTCAGCTTGCTCACGTACGCATCTCGCTTCTCACCCATGATCGTCTCTCTCCTCGTAGTATCAGTACACCAGCACAGCAGCAGCTATGACAACCGTAGACGACGGCATCCTCAGCCGCGGACTCGGCCGGCTTTCCAGCGCGTATACCAACGTATGAGGCCGCTCGACTAGTCGACATCAGAGCCGAGCCCAACGAAGCCGCCTGCAGCTATACGAGTTTCAGCTAGGTAATTAGTGAAGCGGGATAGTAGGCAGATTCCCTACGATTCTGAGGAACCGCTCGCACCGCGGGGCGGGCCAAATCGCTAGGAGCCGACCGTTCGATCGCGGATAGGTTCTCGAGCGCGACCTCACCGGTGTGGGAGAGAGTGAACGGGCCCGGCTACTCGAGGCCCTTCTCGCCCAAAGTCCAGGCTACCGCGTAGCGGACGAGCTCGTTCGCCGTCTTGATCTGCAGCTTGCTCTTGAGATGATCGCGGTAGGTATCGACGGTCTTGCGGCTCAGGTGCAATTCGCGAGCGATCTGACGGGTCGTCAATCCGCGACCGATCAGTTCCAGAACCTCGAGTTCCCTATCGGATAAGGTATCGATGGGCGACTTCTCGACGCTTTGATCCCGATCGACCAGACGGTGGAGGATACGGTTCGACATCTCGTCGCTGAGATAGATACGGCCGGCCAACACTTCACGAATCGCTTCGATGACCCTGTCCGGCGACTCTTCCTTGTTCACATATCCCTCGGCTCCAGCCCGCAGCGCCCGCTCGGCAAACAACTTCTCATCGTGCATCGAGAGAGCCAGAATGTGCACGGACGGGTAGCGTGTATTGATCTGTTTGATCAGATCCAAACCGCTCTGGCCGCCCAAGCTTATGTCGATGACTATGACTTCGGGCTTCTCCGTCTCGACCAACTCCAAGGCGGTGGGCACATCCGCCGCATCGCCACAGACATCCAGATCAGGCTCTTGGTCGATGAGCTTGATCAGTCCTTCTCGCACCAGCGCGTGATCGTCGACTATCAGTATCCGTGCGGGAGATTCGTCCAGTTTGCGCTTGGGGGTCATTGTTCTACCGCCTTTCTCGATCGCCGGCTTGCTTTGGTAGGACACAACGAACGACGGTGCCGCGGCCCGGTCGCGACGCGATATTCAAGTGCGCGCCGATCAGGCCGGCACGGTATCGCATGATCGTCATACCCCTGCCGGCGGGCCTGCTCGGTCCGCCCGAGAAGCCCTTCCCATCGTCACGGATTCCGAGAACGATCCGTCCGGACTCCTGTCTCAAGCTCAGCGCCACACACTCTGCGGCTGCGTGTTTGACGGCGTTGTGCACGGCCTCACGCGCCACATAGAGAAGTTGCTGAGCCACGGCCGGTTCCAGCTCCAATCCGGGCTGGTCGGCTTCAAATCGACACTCGATGTCATGCAGCGCCGCGTTTCTTTCCGCCAACTGCCCGAGGCTCGACGCCAGATCGGCGGACGTGGCCTCGAGCGGCCCGAGATCTTCTACAAAGGCGCGAACCTGCGCCTTCAGCTCGCCTATCACCTCGATGATCTTGTCCAACTCCGCGATGTCATTGGCCGCGCCACGCTTGGCACTTCGTTGAAGCCTGCGAGCCATGAGCCCCAGAGCGGTGATCTGCTGGCTGATACTGTCGTGGAGCTCCCGGCTCATCGCGCGCCGCTCCTCCAGATCACGGTCAGCTACGATACGTTCCAGTTCTTTCCGGGCGATCAGCTCGCCCAGCTGCGCTGCAATGCTGCCGGCCGCCGACAGCCAGTCGCTTGGAAACTCCACCGGCCACAAGGAATAGAATTCCAGTACCGCGTTGACACCGTAGCTGGATTCGGTTGGCACGATAAGAGCAGCACCCAAGCCGAGATCGCTGACCGCCGGCCGGACACCTTCGGACAACAGACCCAAATCACGGATGTAGGTCGGCTTCCCCTGTTTGAAGACGTGCCCAATGATCCCCCTGCCGGCCCAGAGACTGCCGCTGAGTTCGGAGAGTCGATGAGTCGGAAAGCGCCGTTTGTCACGGGAAATCCAGTCGCCGGTCGGGACGAGAAGGGTGCGACCCTCGAGCGCTTCAGCCCGGTACGCATGCGCTACTTGCCACGGTCCGCCGCGGCAGACCAATCGCTCCACGATGCGGATCGCCCGTTCCTCCGATTCCGCCTTGCTCAAAGCGACTCCGATATCCTGGAGCAACCTCAGCAGTACTGCCTGCAAGCGGACGCGCTGGGGTTCCAAGTCAGTATTGGGTGAGCGACCTAGTTCGGTCTCAGATACGGATAACATAATTCATGCGAACGGCCGGTATCGCTGCGTTTCTCGACGGCCTGACAAGGCCAGACGTTAGGCCGCGGCGGCGTATTGGCGCTGTAGTCAACGCGGTCGCGGCAACTATCTGCACAGCCAGACCCTGCAAGGGAGGGTCATGCTTCGTCTAACGGTCTTCACGCTGCACCGTCCTTCGAGGGGTTACACCGACTTCCACACAACGCGTCCCCGGGAGTACTGCTGTGGTTCGAGTTGAGAGCTCAGTAACTTACACGCCACGGGCTCGAGCGGGCAAGAACGAGCCGGGGCGCCCTTACAGGCGTGCATCGGGGAATTTCCTCATTCTGGCTTCCTGTCCCCTACCTAGGAGAAGTCAGTGTCTCTTACCGACGGACGCCCGAGCCGGCGACGCGTATATTTGGATGGAGGTGAAGATCGGATTGGAGCGTCGCTCTGACAGCTGCAAGATTGAGATCCTGGGTGGAAGCGGACTGTAACCAACGATAATCGGTGGTCCTGGCCAGGCGACGTTGGCCCTACCGGTCGGCGTTGCTCGGAGCGGCAGCGTCGGTCGCCTTGGGGCCGGGAATCGGCCGCGTACGGCGGGACAGGCTGAGGACGAGCAGAACGCGGCCGACCGAGGGCAATCTCGGCTACCACAGTGAAGCAGTTGGTCGGGAAGCCGGGCTTGATCAGTGATGGCTGACTAGATGAAGAGGTGGTACGATGTATGTAACTGCAATCATGCAACGCTGGACTGGCCACATGATGGACGGATGGGGCTGGGGCATGGGCCTGGGCTGGTTGATCGGCATCGCCGCGATCGTGTTGCTAATCGTGGTCATCATGCGGGCCCCGGGTGGTGGAAGGGACGGCGGTTCGGGGGATTCGGCTCTGGACATCGTGAAGAAACGTTATGCCCGGGGCGAGATCGACAAGCAGGAATACGAGCGGCTGCGACGCGACCTCGAGTAGCGCCTCCAAAGACCACCTTGATCTGGTCAAGCGGCGATCCATGGAATGGTGACAAGTCTCTGGGCACCTGGAGGTGTATCCCGGCGCGTCCAAGCAATATCGAGTGGCCTACAGGAGGAGCGAGTGCAGCGGGCCATCGCCGCGCTCAGCCGGCGATGACCCGGGCAACCAAGCTAACCGCCCGCGTTTGCCAACCGCCTGGCCACTTCCTCCCAATTCACCAGATTCCACCAAGCCGTGACGTAGTCGGCTCTGCGATTCTGGTAGTTCAGGTAATAGGCGTGCTCCCACACATCCAGACCCAGAATCGGCACCTTGCCTTCGATCAACGGGCTGTCCTGATTCGGCGTGCTTTCCACTGACAACTTGCCTTTGCTGACGACCAGCCACGCCCATCCGCTACCGAAACGAGTCGTGGCGGCTTCGGTAAACTGTTTTCCGAACGAGGCGAAGTCACCGAACGCAGAATCGATCGCCTTGCTCAGGTCGCCTTCCGGCTGACCGCCGCCGTCGGGACTCATGATCTCCCAGAACAGCGAGTGGTTCGCATGACCGCCGCCGTTGTTGCGCACAGCCGTTCTGATCTTTTCGGGGACGTCATTCAACTTCCCCAGCAACTCAGCGATCGGTATGTCCTGCAGGTTATCATGCCCTTCGAGCGCCGCGTTCAGCTTGTTCACGTACCCTTGATGATGTTTCGTATAGTGGATCTCCATCGTCCGGGCATCGATATGGGGCTCGAGCGCGTCATGCCCGTAAGGAAGGGTGGGTAGTTTGTAAGCCATTGATCACTCCTTTGAACCGTGATGTTCAATCCCTACTGATTATCGAGAAATGGTGCGACGCGCTGCTGGCCCGCCGCACCTGAATGCAATTGAGCGCTATAACGGCCAGTCTCTAAGTATCCTCTCGGTCTCCTCGTAGTGCTCGGTCTCGTCGCGCACCATGTCCTCGAGCTCCACCACCAGCCCCTTGTCACCGAATTCCTCGGCGTCCTTGGCCCGTTGTGTGTAGTCGGCGATTGCCTGCTTTTCGGCCTCGAGCACCGCCTCTACCATCGAGCGGTTGTTCGAGGCTTCGGGGACCGGTCGTGCCTTCGTGGTCGGCTCGCCGCCGAG
>JASFLD010000068.1:0-12386 GCA_050118275.1 Gemmatimonadales bacterium | reverse complement strand
GATCATGACGCGCCTGAGGCGGAGCTCGCCGTAGCCGGCCATCTCCATCACGAGCGGCATCTGCTGGGATTCGCCGATGATGTAGACCTGATCGTTGGCCTCGAACCGGTTGTCACCGCGGGGGACGATGGTCTGGCCTTCGCGGGCGATCGCCGCCGTAAGGAAACGTCGGTCCGGCACCTCGGTGGCGACCTCGGCCAGCGACTTGCCCACGATCGGAGCTTCCGGATGCACCCGTAGTCCCATCAACTGAACGCGGCCGCCGGCGAAGAACGCCAGCTCGGTGGCTGCTTCCGACTGCAACAATTGGAAGGCCTCGCGAGCGCACTCGAGCTCGGGGTTGATCATGACGTCGACCCCGCGTCGGGCCGTCGTGAGCCGCACCGCGTCCTCGAAATAATCGGGGTTGGAGACGCGGGCGACCTTGACCGGGATGTTGTGCTGTGAGGCCGACAGACAGGCGACCAGGTTGACTTCATCGACGTTGGTAACAGCGACCAGCAGGTCCGTCTTGGCTATACCGGCCGCTTCGAGGACGGTCAGACTGGCGCCGTTGCCGGCGACGGTCATGATGTCCAGCTGGTCCTGCGCCCAAGCAACCCGTTCCGGGTCCTGGTCGATCAGGACGATGTCGTGGCCTTCCTCCGACAGATGCTCGGCCAGCTGGAAACCGACGGCTCCCGCACCGACGATCAGTACTCGCATTCGGTCACCTTTGACAGTGGAGCGACGGCAATCGTTCGCCGCACGGCACTGCCGCAGTAACATTAGCTTGAGAATTCGGGTGTCAAGCCGGAAGTCTCGACGCTGGCTTGTGTTGGCGGGTATTGTCGAGAGGGCGGGCCCGTAGCTCAGTGGTCAGAGCAGCCGACCCATAACCCGCCGCATACCTGCCCGAGTTCAACAAGATGCAGCGACTACTGGGGCTTTCACCGCATCCTGCGGTGGGGGGGCCTGGCCGTTTGCAGCCCAGCGTCTTGGCGTTGGGTGTTCACCGGGCGCTCTTTCCATCCAATCGTTTCGCCGCGGTCAGCCCGTGCCTATTTCGTGCGCGACCAGACGGGCCCGACGTCACTACCCGGGTCGTTGCTCAAGTTAGCGGGGTTCGAGCCGTCGGCGTTCATCACGTAGACTTCATCGTTCCCGTCCCGAAAGCTCGTGAAGGCGATCCGATACATGGGCGCTGGTCCTGTCTGAGCGGCTCCTGCCGGCAAGTGGAGAGCGTCTTCCTCGAAAAACTGCTCAGGACTGCGGCTGGAAGCGACTGCAGGCGCTTAAGTCGGTCTACCAGCAGCCCGACGATCGCACTATGTTGGTAGTCGTCACGCACGACCCAGAACTGCGTGAGGTGGGGTGATGAGGCGAGAAACTCTCACAAGGAACTCGCACACCCCTCGATCCGGTTTTTAACGGACAGACAGCAAACGTCTTGCGTGGCAAGATGTTAGTACGTTTTGGGCCCGTAGCTCAGTTGGTCAGAGCAGCCGACTCATAATCGGTAGGTCGCAGGTTCGAGTCCTGCCGGGCCCATCTCTTCTGCAGGAGGTCGTCGAATGCCGGCGGGAGCGCGTCGCCTCATCTACGGTCTGCTGGTCGCCCTCGGGTTCGTAATGATGGTACCGCTGTTGGTGCAAATGCGGCGCCTTCAGGCCGCACTGCTGGCCGATCCGCTCGCCGTGGAAAGTGCGCTCGACCCTGCCATCGCCGGGCGAATACAGCCACTGATGCTCGTCTTCTTGGTTGGCATGACCGTAGCGACATGCTTCCTTTACGCATCGTTGTCAGTCGGATATCCCAAGGCCTGGCGGCCGCGAGAGAATGGCGCTCCGCGTTGCGCTCGTTGCGATGCGGTGCTTGTTCTAGGCATGTCTCGCTGTCCGGCCTGCGACCAGCACCTCGTGTGGTAATCTCCGTTTCGAGCACGCCGACACAGGATTGACAACGGGGACGCGCGCAAGCACGTTATTTCGTTTCGGATTAGACGATCTTCGACCGTTTCAACAAGTGAACGAGAGCGGTCCCGATCGAGTCGGGCGAGCCTGGCTTGACGCCCGCGGACGCGCTCTCGGGGCTGGCGTACAAAGAAGGGTCGCGGCAAAGGATGTTCTCAGGAATACGTGGGCGACTGCTGGTCATAGGTGTGGTGTGCCTGATCTGCGTCTGGGCATTGGCCGCACCGCTCTTGCGTGGCGACAGGCCGCTGAACCTCGGACTCGATCTCCAGGGTGGCACACATCTGGTTCTGCAAGTCGAGGACCCCGAAGGCGCCATGAGCTCGGATGCGCGAGCGGACGCCGCGAACCGCGCGCGCGAGATCATCCAGAATCGGATCGATCAATTCGGCGTGCGGGAGCCGACGATTCAGCGAGTCGGCCTCGACCGCCTCATCGTCGAGTTGGCAGGCATCCAGGATGTCGACCGTGCGAAGACGATCATCGAGCAGACCGCCTTTCTCGAATTCAAGATCCTGACCGACGGTCAGGCCTTGGTCGATCGACTGCCGATACTCGACAGCCTCATCGTCGCGTCGGTCGGGAGAGAGGCGATTCCAGAAGAAGCCCGCGTTGAAGAGCGCCCGGGCGTCGAGGCTCTGTTCGAACGACCGGACACGGCCGCAGGAGACACGACGGCGACGTCGCAGGAAGAGCTGCGGCCGCTCTCCGTCTTACTCCTCGACTCCGGCGAGCCGGGGATATTCCTTGTCGAGTCGACCGAGGACTCGACGGTGGACAAGTATCTCTCCTTGCCGGCGGTGAAGGCTCGAATTCCGGACGACGTCGATGTGCTGTGGGGAACCGAGACGCGCGGGGTCGCTGGCAAACTGTACGACCCGTTGTATGTCGTGGAGTCGGAGCCGTTGATTACGGGTGAGTACCTCACGGATGCTCAGGCGATCCGCGATCCACAGTCCGGCGCGCCGATCGTCCCCTTCCAGCTGACGCGTCAGGGCGGACGTATGTTCGAGCGAGGGACATCGCGCCACGTGGGCGATCGGATGGCGATCATCCTGGACGGCAAGGTACAGGGCGACCCGCCGGTCATTCGCGATGTGCTGGGCGATCGGGCGCAGATCGAGCTGGGTTCCGGCTCGACCCTTGTGGAGGCGCAGGACATCGCGCTGGTGCTGCGGGCCGGTGCCCTACCGGCGCCGATGGAGGTCATCGAAGAGCGCACCGTGGGGCCTTCGCTGGGCCAGGACTCCATCGATCAGGGTGAAGTCGCGGGGATCATCGGGCTGTCGCTCGTCGTCGTGATCATGATTGGCTATTATCGCATCTCAGGTCTCCTCTCCATACTGGGTCTGCTGGTCTACGTGCTGTTCATTCTCGGTGTCTTGGCGGGTTTTCAGGCGACCTTGACCTTGCCGGGCATCGCCGGCCTGATCCTGTCCATCGGGATGGCCGTGGACGCGAACGTACTGATCTTCGAGCGAATACGTGAAGAGCTGGCGCTGGGCAAGACAACCCGGACTGGGGTGGACGCCGGGTTCCAGCAGGCTTTGTCGGCGATCATCGACTCGAACCTCACGACGCTGATCACCGCGGTGATCCTGTATCAGTTCGGCACCGGCCCGGTGAAAGGCTTCGCGGTGACGCTGATTATCGGCATCACCGCGTCCTTCTTCAGCGCTGTATTCGTGACGAGGACGTTCATGCTGATCTGGTTGGAGCACCGCTCGCCGACGGCCGAACTGAGTATCTAGGACCGAGAGGAAGACAAGGGTTACAGAGTCATGCGGCTATTCGCCAACGCCCAATACAAGTTCCTTGCGCAACGGAAAAAGGCCTACGTCCTGTCGGGCACCCTCGTTATTCTCGGCCTGTTCTCCGTATTCGTCCACCACGGCCTCAACTACGGGGTCGACTTCACCGGCGGCACGTTGCTACAGGTCCGTTTCGAGACGAGTGTCGCGGCGTCGGATGTGCGCTCCGCCCTGGGAGAAGCCGGTTTCGAGAACATTCAGGTCCAGGATTTCGGACGAGCGGGCGAGTTCCTGATTCGAATGGCCGAGTTCACCGAAGGCGGTGATCGCGAGCTGTCGAACCGCGTCGAGCAGACGTTGAATGACAGGTTCGGGAGCGACTCGTACAGCATTGTGCGTACCGAAGCGGTGGGCCCGAAAGTCGGTGGCGAGCTCCGTCAGCGGGCCGTGCTCGCGGTGCTGATTTCTTTTCTGTTGACGCTGTTCTACCTGGGATTCCGCTTCGAGTGGCGGTTCGGATTGGCGGCAGTCATCGCGACGGTACACGACGTGATCATCGTCTTCGGCGTCATCTCGGCCATGAACATCGAGATATCGTTGCCCACCGTCGCGGCGATTCTGACGATCATCGGTTATTCGCTCAACGACACGATCATCATTTTCGACCGGATACGAGAGAATCTGAAGAAGCACCGGCGACGGCCCTATATGGAGATATTGGATCTCTCGATCAATGAGACGTTGCCGCGCACGGTGATGACCAGCGGCACGACGCTGGCCGTGCTCCTCGCTCTGGCGATCTTCGGCGGGGCGGTGATTCGCGAGTTCACCATCGTGTTGATCGCAGGGGTGGTCGTCGGAACGTATTCGTCCATCTTCGTGGCCTCGCCCGCGTTGCTCGAGGTCGAGCGGCGCTCCGGCGGCGTGCGCAGCAAGACGGATCGTCGCAAGGTGACGGCCGGCGCCGAGAGCGCGTGAGACTCTTCGATTCACATGCCCACCTGACGGACGAGCGTTTCGGGACGGAGATCGGCGACGTACTGGAGCGGGCCGTCGACCGGGGCGTAGGCGAGATCGTTTCAATCGCCAGCGACCTCGACGATGCTAAGAAGGCACTGGAGTTGGCGCGGCGGCAGCGGCGGCCACGGATCCGCTGCACCGTCGGCATCCACCCGCACGTGGCTCAGCTTTGCACCCCCGCTGCCCTCGAGCGGATTCGTGGGCTGGCCGGCTCCGATCACGTCGTCGCCCTCGGTGAGATGGGGCTCGACTTCTACTACGAGAACGCGCCGCGCGATACCCAGTTGGAGGCGTTCCGCGCCCAGATCGAGCTAGCGGAACGATTGGGACTCCCCGTGGTGGTCCACTCCCGCGAAGCGGACGTCGAGACGGTGCGCGTTGTCCGCGAGGCCGCCGGTCGTGTCATCGGCGTCTTGCACTGTTTTAGCGCTGGCGATGAGGTCCTGCAGGCGGGTCTGGCCGCCGATTGGTACGTCTCGTTCTCGGGCCTGATCACGTTCAAGAGCTTCCAGGCCGGCGAGCAAGTGCGCCGCGTGCCGGAGACCCGGTTGCTGATCGAGACCGATAGCCCGTATCTCGCGCCGGTCCCGTTGCGCGGGCGGCGGAACGAGCCCGCGAACGTCCGGCTCGTGTTGGAGCGACTGGCGGAGATACGCGGTGAGGATCCCCAGCGGTTGGCGGAGTCGACTTACGAGAACGCCTGCCGCTTTTACGGTCTGGCGCTTTGAATCCGGCCGACCGGCTAATCCTTATCGTTGCGCTGTCGCTCGATCTCGTCTTCGTCGTAGTAGTCCAGCTTGTGCAGCGGCATCACGACGCTCGACAGGATGTTCAGGACGTGCGCGCCGATCCGCTTGTAGAACCTGGCTCCGAGCGCGACGCTCGTGGCGACCGCGGCGTTGTAGTCGCTGCGCGCGACCCAGGCGACGAGTGCATCGCAGCGGTGCGTCAGGTCCCGACCCTCGCGGATCAGGGCCAACGCCCGCTCGCGATCGGACATGGCGAAGACCTCGGCCGTCACGCCGAAGGCCCGTTCGACGCCGGCGCGGATCTCCCGCAACTCGTGTACGGTCTCGTCGTCGGGCAGTGCATCGGGATGCAACTCGCCGGCCTCCAACAGGTTCTTCGCGTAGTCGCCGATCCGCTCCACGTCCTTCACCAGGCTCATCAGGAGGAGACAGTAGGGCAGCGAGGGCGAGTTGCCCAGTGACAGGTGAGCGATCACCTGTCTGCGGATCGCGCGCTCCAGACGATTGACCTGGACGTCCTGCTTGTAGATCTGGGTCCGCTCATCGGGCGCCACCGACTGGCCGAAGAATATGTCGCCGGCCTTCAGGGTCATTTGATAAGTGATCTGGAGCATTTCGGAGAAATTCTGACCCATAGCGGCCAGCGGTTTGTCCGAGCGAAAGATGCTGAGCAGTTCACGAAGCATGGTAGGCCTCCGCAGCTACCCGAGGACCCGGTTCAAGACCGCGAAAACAAGCGGCAGCCCGTAGAACAGGATGATGACGTAAATAATCGCGTACTTGCGCGACTCGACCGCAACGTTGGCGAGCCTTCGCGCCGCCGCCAGCGGGATATTCCGGATTCTTCTCCAGGGATAGATCAAACATGTGGCGCTCACGTTGAAGAGCAGGTGCACCAACGCGATGGTGATGCCCCAGCGTGCGTTGGGGCCAGTCACTGCCAGAGCTGCCAGCAGCGCGGTGACCGTCGTCCCGATGTTCGCGCCGATCGTGATCGGGAATGCTTGCTGCAATGTGATCAGGCCGGCGCCGGCCAACGGTACGAGCAGTGACGTGGTGATCGAGCTCGATTGCACCATCACCGTCACCACGATCCCCACCGCCATGCCGATCACCGGCGCCCGGTGCAGGCCGGTGGCGACGATGGACTCCACGCGTGAATGCATCACGCGCCGCATCACGCGCACCAACATCACGAGCGCGATGTAGATCAACACAGCCGAAATCAGGATGAGGACGATCGCCTGGCCCCGACTCGAGTGGAACACCAGGTTGATGGCGCCCTTGATCGGCGTCAACCCGGCTTTCAGCGCTCCCTTGATCGGACTGTCGTACTCCACGCCGCCCCCCAGACCGGTCAGCATCGAGGAGAGCGCTGTCGCAGTCTTTTGCAGATAGCCAGTCAGTAGCTCGAGCGGGAGTAGTAGCGCCACCGCCATGTAGTTGAAAAAATCGTGACAGGTGGCAACGGAGAAGGAGCGATAGAATTCCTGCTTTCGCCCCATGTATGCCATCGCGACGATCGTGTTGGTGACCGTGGTGCCGATGTTGGCACCCATCACCATGGGAATGGCGTTGGCGATGGGAAGCGGGTTTTCCGGAGCCGCGACAAACCCGACGATCAGCGATGTGGTCACCGAAGAACTCTGCACCAGGGTGGTTGCCAGGATGCCGACCATCAGCCCCATGAACGGGTTCTGCGTCGCCGTGAAGAACGATTCGAGCAGCCCGCGGCCCAATGACTTGAAGCCGTCTCCCAGGCCGTTGACGCCCAAAAGGAAGATGAACAGAAGCACCAACACCGCGAGCACACGGGTGGCCGGGTGTATCTTGGCGGCGGAAACGGGGATGGTCACGTAGGTCGGGAACCGGGGTCTCTTCAAGCGATGTCTCGGCTGTGGGAATCGGGACTCGATGTGGTTGCGCACGAACCTCCCGGCGGGGTCCAATGTTACAGTAATGCTACGCGGTTGGCAAGTGGCCACAGTGTCCTCTTCGGTCGGTCGCGAGTCGCTTGATGTGCCTCGGGCCGACGGATAGCTTCGGTGCATGCAACGACGCATTCGTATCCTGCCGGACCATATCGCCAACCAGATCGCGGCCGGCGAAGTGGTGGAACGGCCGGCTTCGGCGGTCAAAGAACTGATCGAGAACTCGCTGGACGCGCGGGCCGATCAGATCGAGATCGATATCCGGGCGGGTGGCAAGACCGAGTTGCGGGTGGCCGATGATGGACACGGCATGGTACGCGACGATGCCCTGCTCGCCATTGACCGTCACGCCACGTCCAAGATCGCCGCTGAAGATGACCTTCGGGCGATCCGCACGCTGGGCTTCCGGGGTGAGGCGCTGCCTTCGATCGCCGCCGTCTCGCGATTCGAACTGGAGACGGCAGCTTCGGGCGGCGGTGTGGGGACCCGCATCAAGATCAACGGCGGCCGAGTCGTCGCGGTGGACGAGGTCGCCCGCCGCCCGGGCACCACGGTCGTCGTGCGGTCGCTATTCTTCAACGTCCCGGCCCGTGCCAAGTTTCTGCGCTCCGTGGCGGCCGAGTCGCGGGCGGTCTCGGAAGCGACGACATCGCTCGCACTGGCCAATCTGAGCACCGCGTTTCGACTCCGCTCGAACGATCGTGAACTGCTCGACCTCCCGCGCAGCGGGCGCCTGGCGGAACGCGTCGGCGCGATTTGGGGCGACGAACTGGCGGCGCAGCTGATTCCGCTCGACCATCAGGCGGGCGATGTGAGGGTCGCCGGACTGATTCAGCGCCCCGCCGAGACCCGGGCTGGGAGCCGGCGGGTGTATTTGTTCGTCAACGGTCGGCCGTTCGTGGATCGGTTCGTGGTGCGGGCGGCCGAGGAGGGGTATCGCACCACAGTGCCGCCGGGCTATCGACCGGCGCTCTTCCTCTACCTCGAGTTGCCGGCGGAACAGGTCGATGTGAACGTTCACCCTACGAAGGCGGAGGTGCGGTTCCGCGACAAGATGAAGGTTGAGGCGGCTGTGAGCGAAACGGTGCGCGCCGCTCTGGAGGGATTGGACAGCGCGCCCGATCTGGGTCGTTGGTCGGGCGCCGCGAGCCAGCTGATGGCCGGCGGCCCGGGCGCCGTATCGACGCGCCGCAGCCTGGGCGCGTCGCGTTCGAGCGCCTCGCAGATGGCTCTGTTCGTGCCTGGCGGGCCACCGGCCGAGCAGCAGGTGGAGGGCGAAGCGCCGGAATGGGAAACGGGTGTCGGGGGTTCCGCGGCTTCTATGTGGCAGGTCCACGACTCGTACATTCTGGCAGAGACGCGGGGCGGCGTCATGATCATCGACCAGCACTCGGCCCACGAGCGTATCTTGTTCGAGCGATTGATGCGCGACTTCGATGAGGGCGAGGCTACCTCTCAACGTCTGCTGTTTCCCATCACAATCCGGCTGTCCGCTTCGGAGTTTCAAGCCGCTGAAGAGCTGGCCGCGATATTCAAGCGGGCGGGCTTCGAGCTCGAGGTGTTCGGCAGCAACACGGTGATCATTCATTCCGTTCCGCATCCGCATCCGCGCTTCGACGCGGAGCGCTGTTTCCGGGAGATGATCGCCGAGCTGGCTTCCGGTTCGCCGCTGGTCGATTCGGCACGCAACCAGCACGAACGGGTGGCGAAGTCATTCGCCTGCAAGGCGGCGATCAAGGCAGGTCAGCCGCTGTCGGAAGCCGAGATGATCGAGCTGTTCGACCGGCTGTTCGCGTCGGAGCTGCCGGGGCACGACGTGCACGGTCGGCCCACGATCCTCCGACTCTCGCTGGACGAGTTGGCGCGGCGCTTTGGACGCTCCTGACAGCCCGCAGAGGGCGCTGGGCACGGGGAGGCGGCGCGAAGCGATCGTGATCACGGGGCCGACCGGCAGCGGCAAAACCGAGACGGCGGTGGAAGTGGCGGAGCGCGTCGACGGCGAGATCGTGTCGGCTGATTCGCGACAGGTCTACCGTCACCTGGACGTCGGGACGGCCAAGCCCGACGCGTCGCTGCGCGATCGCGTACGACACCACGGACTCGATCTGCTCGATCCGGCTGAGAGATACAGCGCGGGAAGATTCGCGCGCGACGCCGCACGTTGGATCTCCGGCATCTCGGGGCGTGGCCGGGTGCCGATCGCCGTCGGGGGAACTGGCCTCTTCATTCGGGCGTTGCTAACACCGCTGGGGCCCGAGCCCGACTTTGACCCTAACAGACGGCAACGACTGCGGCAGCTGTTGAGCGGCTGGCCGACCGAGAAGCTGAGGATGTGGCTGGAACGACTCGACCCACCGCGCGCCTCGCAGCTCGAGAATGAGGGTGGCCCCCAACGTCTGGCCCGGTCGCTCGAGGTTGTGCTGCTGTCGGGTCGGCGGCATTCTTGGTGGCTCGATCAACCGCCCGAGACGGAGCCGCTCGCTGCGCTGGTTGTCTGTCTTCACGTTCGGCGTGAGGAGCTGTACCGGCGGATCGATGCGCGGTTCGACGCTATGATGGCCGCCGGATTGTTGAACGAGGTGCGCGACTTGTTGGTTCGTTTCCCGGCGGGGTCGCCGGGGCTGAATTCGGTCGGTTATGTCGAGCTGATCTCGCACTTGCGCGGCGAGTGCACCTTGGCCGAGGCTGTGGAGGCGGCGAAACGGAATACGCGGCAGTTCGCCCGTCGCCAGCTGACCTGGTTCAGGCATCAGTTGCCGGCGGATACGGTCTGGATGGACGCCGGCGACCGGCGTGGAGATCTGGTCGAGCGGATCGTTGGACTCTGGCAGCGCGGGCATCGGACTGGCTCTGGTGAATGTTCACAGATAGCTTCTGTCGACTGACATGAGAATTGGTATTAGCTGTTATCCGACCTACGGCGGGAGCGGAGCCGTCGCCACCGAATTGGGGATCTTGCTCGCCCAGCGCGGGCACGAGGTTCACTTCGTCTCGTATGCTCACCCGTTTCGTCTGCCGCGCTTCATGCGGAATACCTACTTCCACGAGATTGAGGTGACGCGCTACCCGCTGTTCGAGTACCCTCCCTATTCGCTGGCGGCGACAGTCGCGATGCACGAGGTGGCGACGCAGCGGCATCTCGACTTGTTTCACGTGCATTACGCCGTGCCGCACGCCACGTCGGCGTGGCTGGCCAAGCAAATGCTGGAGAAACCCGACGATCTCAAGATCGTGACCACCCTGCACGGCACCGACATCACGCTGGTCGGACAGGATCCGTCGTACCGGTCGATCGTGAAGTTCTCCATCGAAAGGTCCGACGGACTGACGGCGGTCTCGGATTTCCTCAAGCGCGAAACGGTCGCTGCCTTCGGATGCTTTGATTGCGATGTGCGGGTCATCCCGAATTTCGTCAACACATCGCTGTTTGGTCGACGCGGCGACGGTCGGCACCGCAACGCCCTCGCCGAGCCGGAGGAAAAGATCATCATGCACATCTCCAACTTCCGGCCGGTCAAACGCTTGGGTGACGTAGTCCGGGTGTCGGCGAGGGTGATGGAGAAGGTGCCTGCCCGGCTGATCCTCGTCGGAGACGGTCCCGACCGGCCCATGGCCGAGGAGCGTGCGCGCAACCTCGGTATCGGGGACCGATTGGTCTTCTTGGGCAAACAGGAGTCGGTGGCCGAGTTGCTCGCTTGCGCGGACCTCTTTCTGCTACCCAGCGAAACGGAGTCGTTCGGCCTGTCGGCTTTGGAGGCGATGGCCAGCGAGGTGCCCGTCGTGGGCACTCGCTGTGGTGGTTTGGAGGAGGTCGTTCAGGATGGCGTATCGGGACGGTTGCTCCCAGTTGGGGCGGTCGACGCCATGGCGAACGCGGCTATCGAGATCCTCTCCGACCCTGGGCGTCAGCGCGAGATGGGACGCGCCGGACGCGCCGAGTCGGAATCGAAGTTCTCGGCCGAAAAAGTCCTCCTGATGTACGAATCCTTCTACGAGGAAGCACTCGCCAGGTGAGGCGCCGGGCTTTCCTCCAATCCGTGTGGTGAATTCGATGTCGCTGCTGGATGCGATCATTCTGGGCGTAGTGCAGGGTCTCACCGAGTTCTTTCCGGTGTCAAGCTCCGGTCACCTGGTGCTGGCCGAGGCCCTGCTCGGCGTCAACCCTCCCGGCGTTTCGTTCGAAGTCCTGGTTCACCTCGCCACGGCCGTATCCGTGCTGCTGCTGTACTCGCGACGCCTCATGGCGCTGCTCGCGGGCGCGGTGCGCCGCGAGCGGGAGGCGCTCGGTTACCTGGGCATGCTGATCGTGGGCTCGATTCCGGCCGGGATCGTCGGCCTCACACTCTCGGACGCGGTGGCGGTGGCGTTCGATTCGCCTCTGTTGGTGGCCGTGATGCTGTTGATCACCGGGGCCGTAGTGTTCGCTACACGCTGGCTGGTGGAGCGGGGTCAACGGGAGAGTCCCGGCTGGGGCGGAGCGATCATCGTGGGCATCGCCCAGGCCTTTGCGCTGCTTCCCGGTATCTCGAGGTCGGGCTTCACGGTCGCGGCGGCGCTGGGCTGGCGGGTGCGGCGCGAACGGGCGGCGGAATTCAGCTTCCTCCTCTCGGTTCCGGCGATCCTCGGTGCTGGACTGCTGGAACTGCCTGAGTTCCTGCAAATGGAAACGGGCGCCGGCATCCTGCAGCTTTCGGCCGCGGCCGTGTCCGCGTTCGTCGCCGGTGTGATCGCGATCTCACTGTTCCTCCGCTGGCTGCGCAGCGGTCATTATCATCGATTCGCCTATTACTGCTGGGCTGTTGGAGTCGGCTACCTCGTCTTCACCCTCATAGCGAAGTAGGGGGTCGAAGGCGAGAGCAATGGAAATGCTGTCTGAATCGGTGAGGCGTAGAATCGCCGACGCCCTGATCGAGGACGTCGGAGCGGGAGATTGGACAACCCAGTGGACCGTCAGCGCCGAGGCCCGGGCGGTGGCCGAGGTCA
>JASFLD010000067.1:0-12442 GCA_050118275.1 Gemmatimonadales bacterium | reverse complement strand
GGATTCCGGCCGCAGCTGAGCAGGGCCGGCGCGAACGTGGCCGCCGTCTTCTGAACGGAGATGGGACGCATTGAAGCATCGAGGACGAGCGCTTCCCGTTCATCGATGGTCACCGTGCTGTCGACCGTCACCTGTTCGATGAAGAACAAACGGTCGTCCGGCACCCACGCGTCGGCGGGTACGTCCACCGACAACGTGTCCCCGGTGTTGGTATCGCCGAGGAGGATGCGGTCACGTTCCGAGGGCCGCTGAAGCATCGCCACGTCGACCGTGCGCTCGAACGAAACGTTCTCGACCGTGAACGGAACACGCACCGCCACCAGGTCTTCGGTCGTCACTTCGCTGCCGGTGGCCGCCGCGACCGCCCCGGCCGCATCCGCGTCGGTTCGACCGACCGTCCCCGCCTCACGCTGCTCCATGGACTGGTTGAAGCGCTCGTTCGTCGCCTGAGGGTTGCCCCTGTTGATCTCGAACGGCGACAGCGGGCCGAAGGCGAAATCCACCCACGTGATGTCGTACTGCCCCCAGGCGCTGATTCCACCAGCCTGGTTCGAGACGCTCGCCTGGTTGTCCCACACTACCGTGGGGCTGACGTTCGCCGATATCGGGGCACCGCCCCGCGTCAGCTCCCAAGCCTGTCGGCCGAATTGTCCGGCGTTAGAGTTGTCCACGTTCAACACGAAACCGGTGAAGCCGGTGAACTCACCCGCCATCCGTCGTGAGAGGAAACCGGCCGGCGTCGTACCCTCACCGTCCAACACGGTCGAGACGATCAGCGGCTCATCGGTATCGTCCCGGTAGACGAGAACGCCCAGCCCGTCCAACACCGTCGTCTTCACCGTCGTATCGGGCGGTATCTGCGTCACCGTCACGCTCGTCGGCACGCCCGCCATGTTCACACCGTTCGGATTTTCGGTAAGCAGGGCGACCGAATCGATCGTAACGTCTTCCGCCGCGACTCCGTCGCTGGTCGCGAACACGACGTCGCGGGCGACGACACGCGTCTCCACCCTCTCGTTCCCCGCGGTTACTTCCACCACCTCGAACTGATTGCCGCTGACGACTCGATACGTCGCCTCCAGCACATCGCTGCCGGTGAACAGCACCTCGCTGGCTTCTACGAGGTTGAAGTCCGAGTCGTCCGTGAATTCCGCCGAATCGGGCTGCGCGCCTGCTTGCACCGATGCCGGCAGATATACGCTCACGACGTTCGGTTCCGTCGTCGAAGTCGCGAGTGGATTGGCGAGCGGCGGCGACAGAACCAGGCTATCGGATTCCACCGCGTCGAGGACGCCGTCTCCGTTCGTGTCCGTCGAGTCGACGATCGTGAAGACCGCGCCGCGGGTTTCGCCCACGATCGAATACAGGTAGGAGAACCCCGGCGTCACGAGTTGATCGTTGAACGAGTTGGGAGCCTCACCGCTCGCGTCGGCCGGCAGAACCGAATACGCCTGCCAACCCGATCCGAGGCTCGTTCCGGCGATGTCCGTGGCCGGATCACCATCGCAATCCAACAACCCGTTGACGCCGACATCGCTGGCGGTGAACGTCGCCCCCGCGTCGCACGACTTGTAGATCAGAATCCGCGCGAGGTTGTCGCTTGCCCGGGCCCGGATACGGTCCTCCAGATCCGGATTCAACTCGCGTATCCTCGCCAGATCGCCACCCGGCGCCGTCGCCAACCGGTCGGCGAAGTCGGAGAGGAACGGATCGACGAAATCGTCGTTCGCGTCATCCCAGTACAGCGTGACTTCACCGCGACCGCCACCCAGTTGCGGGTCCTCGACCCGAGAGTCGGCTCCGACGATCGTCACCTTGGGGGGCGCTTCCGGACTCAAGTAGAAGCTCATGTAGAGATCGATGATGTTGTTCACCTCCGACTCGAATGACGCAGAGTCGGTACCCGCCACCATGGCGATGACCAGGGCCGTCGTATCGCCGGCGGCCAACGGGAACGGCCCGACCGACATGAAGGAACTATTCCCTTCTTCGTTCGCGTACGTGACGTTGCTACCCTCGCCGACCGGCATGCTGTCGGACCAGGTGACCACGCACGCGTCGGAGCGGTTCTGCCTCGTCGTACCCTGGATGACCACACCCGGCGGCCCGTAGCAGGATGGAACGTAGATCGTGTCGCCGCCGTCGGTGGCGCCGTTGGCGGAGTAATCCCACGTCCCCGGCACCCAGTAGGAGAATGGCGTGATCTGCTGCGGGAAGTTGGGATTGCGGAAGATCGTGTACTGTTCCGCCTGCGTGAGCACCCCCACATCGCGGCCGTTCAGCAGATCCTCCGTGTTGGAGGCGATGGCTCCGAAATCCTGCCGATCCGAGCCGGACAGGTACGTCTGGCCCGAGCACGGCCCGAAGGGACACGCCACGAAGTGATTGTAGGTGATCGTGTCGCCGGCGCGCGGATTCGCGGGGTCGAAGAAGTCGTCCGTGCTGCACGGGATCGCCCGCTCGGACGCTCGCTGCGCGTTCTCGGCGGTGTTACAGCTATAGAGCACGTTCCTCAGATCGCCGATCGGCGACTTCAGAACGACGACCCCGGTCGCTCCGTTGGTGAAGCCGACGTCAGCGGCGGTACACGACAGCGTACCGTTGCCCGGCGGTGCGGCGCCGGGACAGAACTCACTGCCCGTATTCGCCTCGGCGGTCAGGATCGCGCCGCGCCACACCTCGGCGTAAAAGGAGCTTTCCTGCGCACGCACCGGCTGCACCGTGTAGCCCAGGTAGAGTTTCTCGTAGTCGAGTGGCACGCCGTAGACCTTCTCGGTCTCGTTGATGATGAGGGCCCGCCAGACCATCGAGTTGGCGACGGTCGGAAGAGCGAAAGTGAAGGCGTCGAACTCGGTCCGAATGCCCAATGGCCAGCCTTCGTCATCCGGTTCGCCCATCCCGCCCGGGACGACCTGACCGAAACGTCCGATCTGATCCGAGTTGAAGTCGTCGTAGGCTCCGTAGGTCTGGAAATTCCCGAAGAACTTGCTCTGATCGATCAACTGCGGATCGACGCGCCACCAATCGAAGCCGAAATTGCCGCCCAGCATCGACTGCATCTCGAGGTAGGCGTCCGCGGAGACGGGATTCACACCGAGGAACGTCCTTTCAGCGCCCGCCTCGGGCCACGTAGCGGGACAGTTACTACCCGCCAGGAGGGTGAGGCCCGTCGCCAGCTGACCATCGATGAAGCTGGAGTGGTCCTGACACGAGCCGTCGTTGGTGCTGGCCGCTCCGGAGTACGCGACACCGAACTGGTTGTCCGATGCAAGGATCTCCCGGAACCCATCGGTGGGGCCGTTGCGCGAGACCGCCCACCCACCGCCGGTGGCGAGGGCCAGGGACGGTACATCCTCGACGAACCGCAGCCATTCGCTCTGTGGGGCCGCGTAGATCGGCGAAACGTCGAACCACTCGTTGACCGGAGGCGAACACGCCGCGCAGCCCAGCATCGGTATCTGAGAGTTGAGGTTCAGGTCGGCGGCGTCGACGATACCCGTATTCGTGATCAGGTAGGGCATCTGACCCGTCGACCGCATGCCTGTCGTGGCACGATCACCCTGCCCGAACAGCAGGAAGCGCGACTGCAGGTCACGACGGATGTCCGTGGGATCGCGTCTGACCTCATTGAGATCGAGCCGGTCGGTGGCCTGCTGCGCCCGGACGGGCCCCGCGGCCATGCCGATACCGACGAGCCCACCGACAAACAGCGAGCTCATTCGCCAAGTGATATATGAGATCGATTTCATGACTCATCCTCGATCGCTGATTGAAGACTCGGGCCAGGCGAGTGAACGACGGCGCCGCCCGGCCAATCCCATAGACCCGCCGCTCAGAAATCCACCCGCAGGCCGAAGTTGATCTGCCGGCGCGGACCAAACAGATACGGACGGTCGAAATTGGTCGACGAGGCAGCCTCGGTGACGGGGTTGCCCTGCCGCGCCCGATCCTGGTCGCGCGCGCCGAAGTCGCAGCGACCTGTCGACGCCAAGGGCTGGAAGCAGTTCTTCCGGTCGAACAGGTTGTCGATCTGCAAGAAGGCGCTGTAGAGCAGGTTTCCTAGCCGGAAACCTTTTTGCGCCCTGAGGTTGACCCACCAGGCCGCGGGACCGCGCCCGCTGTTACGCTCCAACTGGAACAGCGAGTTACCAGCCGCCGTGCCGGTCCCACCGCGGAACGTCGTCGTCGGCGTATAGGGGATCCCGCTCTGCGCGCTCAACGTGACGGCCAGATCCGAGAATTTGAGAGCGCTGCCGCCCGGGATATCGGGCACATCCTCGCTGGCCGTGAATCGTAGGATTCCGTTGAAGCGGTGCGGGATGTCGATCTCCGAGCGGATTTCCCGGCGCAGTGTCGGGTCGGCTTCCGAGGCCAGGCTCTGACGCTCGCGCTCCGGCGGAGCGGCGTTCGTCCGGGCCTGCGAGAACGAGTAGTTGAGGTCCATCGCCCAGAAGTTCGTGAGGCGCTTTCGCAAGCCGAGCTCGACCCCCTTGACCGTCTGGAAGTCTTCGTTGATCAAGACGAGGTAGTTCAACGACGCCGACCCGTGGGTCGCGCCGATGTCCTGCACGCCGATACCGCCGCGCCCGACGCCGGTCAGGCCGGTCTGGTCCTTGTTGAATAGCACGACGCTCAGGGCCCAATCCTCGCCCAGCTCCGACAGTAGGCCCACCTCGTACGTCGATGTGCGCTCGATCTCGAGGTTCGGGTTGCCCAGGAAAGAGACGGCGAACTGATCCGAGAAGATGATCGGTCCGCACTGTGCATTCTGCGCCGCAGCGCGCGGCACGCCACGCAACCCGCAGGGCAGCGCCTCGCCGGGATCCTGTCCGATGCTCGTGTTCTGGTAGATGTTGTTGAGCGTCGGGTTCTGCGTGTTGACGGCGTAGTTGAGGAAGATGTTGGACGTAGCCGTCACCGGGAACGAGAGCCCGAGCCGCGGACTGAACTGAACGCGCGTCGATGATTCCTCGAAGTCGTCTTGCGCCGCAATGATCGCGGCCTCGGAGCGGATGGCCGGATCGCTGCACGAGGCAAGCGTCCAGGCCGGATCGGGCTGCACCGTCTCTCCCGTCACCGGGTCTATCGTAGCCGCGAAGTCGCTCGGGTTGGCGCAGACCTCCCGCGCCGTCGTCCCGTTGGTCGGGTCAAGCGGGTCGGCGAAGAACAAGCCACCGGCCTTGCCGACATCGACGCGCAGGCCCAGGTCGAGATTGAGGAAGTCATACTCGATGATGTCCTGGACGTAGAACGCCGCATCCCAGGGCTTCGCGTCGTACTTGAGCTTGATCACGAACAGATCGTTCGTACCCAGCTGCTGGTCTTCGTCGAAACTCAGATCGTGGAAATCGGCGAAGACACCCAACCCCAGATTGTGATGGTCGCTCACCTGCGACTGTAGATCCGCGCGCATCACGTACGTCGTGATCTTTTCTCCGCCGTACAAGTCATCCGTGCCGCGGGCCGGATGCTTCACGGTGATGCCCGGCGCGACGAAGGCCTCCTGGAAGTTCTTGTCCGAGAAGCTGTCCCGCAGGCAGACACCTTGGAAGAAGTTGCAGTTCCTGCGCTCCTGGTCGAATACGCCGGCGCTGATGTTGAACAGCGTGCGACCGATGACCTGACTGTACTGGCCGACGAACAACGTCCGGTCCGCCTCGACCGATCCCAACACCACGTCCTCGTAATTCGAGTTGGCGACGAACAGCGAATCGGCTCGCGTATCGATGATCGGCGAGGATTGCGCGTCGTAACCGGTCAGGATGAAATCGAAGTCGAATCGCTGGAACTGCTGTCTGACGTTGATTACGCTCGCGCTCAGCTTGCTGTTGGGCGTGAAATGATACTCGAGCTTTCCATACAACTGCGCTTCGTTGTTGTATCCGAAGGCCCGCCAACCGGGGAAAACATCTCGGACCAAAGGCGTGTTCAGGCCAACGGGAGGGTTGCTCGGATCGAACACATCGTCGTCGAACTCGAGCACACGGGCCGCGCTCGACTGCTTCCGGCCCGCGACGAGGAAGCGGAGATTGTCCGATGTGCCCGGGATCGCGCCGCTGACCTCGCCCTCGAGGAAGTCGAACTCGTTCAGGTCGTCGGGTGTACTGCCCAGAGCACCCGCCAGCCTGCTCGTCTGATACTCGAACCCGCCCCCGATGTCCGTGCCCGGGTTCTTGGTCGCGATGTTGATGATTCCCGACAGCGCGTTCCCATACTTTGGCGGGAAGCCACCCTTCATGAAGGTGATCTGGCCGACCGCAGCTCGTGTCAACGAGAAAGCCGGGCCGCCGAAGATGAAGTTGTTGATCGGTATTCCGTCGATCAGCGTGACCGTCTCGCCGTTGCGACCTCCACGTATGCGGATCGGCGTGATGCCGCGGGACTTCTCGGTGAAAGCCAGGATGTTCTCGTTGTCCGGAACCACGAAGAAACCCTGCTTGAGTTCCAGCGCCTCCTCGACGCTGCGTACGGGCAGGGTCTGCAAGTCCTCGGTGCTGATCAAATCCTGGCTCCCCCGCGCCGAGATCTCGATCAGCGGGGTCGCCTCGACTTCCACGCGGATCTCTTCCACGGCGATCGCCTCGGGGGTCATCTGGAAGTCCAGCACCCGCGTCGCGTCTATCTGCACCACCACGTTCTCGACGCGATACGTCTGAAAGCCGATGATCTCAGCTTCGACCGTGTAGGTCCCCGGTGGGACGTTAATGATGAAGTATCGGCCGTTCTCGGCCGTCAGTGAGCCCAAGCCTGTGCCGACCAGGAATACTTGCGCTCCGGCGATCGGCTCACCCGTTTGCGCGTTGGTCACGACGCCCGTCAGCTTGCCGCTGGTGACCTGCGCGAACGCAGGATTGGCGGCGGCGAGCAAGACGGACCCCAGAGCAACCGTCAGCCATCTCCGGATCGCTCGACCTGGATCACACGTCTGTTGACAGAACTGACAATTCATCCGGCCCTCCCTGCCATTCAGGGTTTGACTATAGACCTTGATGGCTTTCCTACATTCGTAGCGCGGGCACGGCTTGCCGGAGGGTGCTTGGCTCGGTGGGCACGGCTCTTGGAGAACTGCGAGCCCCGAAAGTCAGCCGTCGGATGCAGGACTCGTTACGCCGATTGTCGCTTTTGATGACAGCGGCGTTCCGAGCGTTTGTCAAATTAGCTTGCGGTTGGAAGCTTACTAAGGATCTGCGCTAGACACCTCCTTGCTTCGCACGATCGGCGACATCGCCCGATGAGGAAATCAGGCTCGCACCACGAGTAGACCCCCGAACGGCTCGCGAGTACGAGGCCCTGGCGATTCGGTCGATCCTCCCAAGTCTGCGGCGTCTGCGCATAACAGGGTCAGCATACTGCCGGACCTATCATGTCATGATCACGTAGCGGTCATGTGACCGCTCATCCGATCATTTAGCTATCATGTAAACGCTTCAGACTCGAATCAGGTTCCCTGCCGGCAGCAACGTCCAGGAAAAACGAGCTCACCATCCACCAGCGCTCAATCGTCGCGGCGTGCCTCGAGCTGACTCAGAATCTCTCGCGGTCCGATTTCCCGACCCGCTCCCTGCCGCTCGATCAGCAGCCACATCAGTAACCGATCTCGCTCTCCGCGCGGCAAGCGCCACAGCCAGTCGTCCTCGGCCTCCGGCGGCCATTGCCGCCAGACCGCCAGTATCCAGGCGAGCAGCGCGCCGAAGGCGAAGACCTGTGTGATGGGACGCGTAGGCACGTAAGCGGCCAGTAGACCCTTGACTCCCTCGGCCAGCGCCTGCAGGTCGAGGATCGGCGTGCGCGGTAGATTGGTCCGCGCCCAGATGAAGGGCAGTACCGAATACTTCAGCGCGGCCAGGGCCAGGGCGACGGTCCCGAGCGCCAGCATCACGCGCGTCCGGTGAGCCGAATAGCTGGCGTTCCACGCGAAATAGAGCAGCACGATCAACACCAGCCACTGGACCAGCCCCGGCGGCGGCAAGAGCAGTGAGACCAGCTGAGCGGTCGCGGCCGCCGCATACACCAGTACGACTCCGCCCCACCGGTCTCGTGGCCATGAGAACGCCGCCGTGTTCAACAGGACGTAGAGGATCAACAATGCAGCCAGGCCATCGACGAGACCGAAAAGGTGGTACTCGATCCCTCTGACGCCCAGCCGCAAACCGCCGAAGAAGAAGGCAGCCAGGAATAGGGTGCAGACGCCGACCGCAGATCCCGCCGACCAGGCCCTCGAGCTCCGCGCTCTCACGTCGGGCACCTGCCCGCGATGGGCCGCTCCAACTCTTCCTCCAGTTGCTGCACGAATGCGTCCAGCTCACGCCTCCGCCGTGTCGGAGATAGAGTCACGGCACAAGCGGCAACGCTCTCCGCCATCGCCAACACGTCTCGGTCCTGTCCCCAGCCGAACAGTCCGCCGCGACCGCGGGCCAAGTAATCGTGACCCAACACCAAAAGCACATCCGCCAAACCGTCGTTGGCCGCCAGCTCTTCGCTGGGCCCCGCCGCTGCCGCGGCTGCCGCGGCGAAAGCACGCGCCGCCCCCCACTCCGACGCTTCCGCCGTGCTGTCGACGCCCGCGCCTCGGGCACGTGCGGCGCGAAGATGTAGCGACTCGCCCCTTCTCAGATTGGCGCCATAGGCCTCCGAGTCCAGCATGAGCACCAGCCGGTCCGCCAGGTCCGTTGGACTCTGAGGCTGGGTGACATAGACCAGCACGACCGCCAGCGTCACGAGCGCCAGACTCGCCGTGACAGCGACATCCCGGAGCCGCGAGGCCGTCGCTGAGCGCCCTGACGGCCGCCGTCCGCCGTCCGGCGTCGAGCTTTCACCGGAAATGTCGCTCATACGCTCCTGTCGATCGGGAAGATCGCGCCGTGTACTCGCCTGAGACCCGTCTGGATAATACAAGTCCAGCGGCACGTGGTCACGTGCCGCTGGTTGAGTGAAGGGGGCACAAAAAAAACCCCGGGAGGCTGTGTGCCAGGCCGGCGCCGACTCCCGCCAAGTCAGACGCAATCTACAAGCTCAGTCACACAAGCCATCCCCGGGGCATCTCTAAAACCGGGGTCATCCGATCACAGCGCCGCTGACCTCCCCCCTATGTCCTTGCCTAACTGTCGATAAGCGGACTAACCCACAATCGAACGACCACCGGCATCATCTCTCACATCGGGTTACTGCTCACACACAATTCGTTGGTTTTTGCGCCGGCGCCTCTCTGCCGGCGCGCTTCCCTAGGGCAAGCCCTGTGCCTTATGGGTCGAATGGATTCAAGCTATTGTGGTGAAAAGATTTATGTCGTTTGGGATCGCCGCCTCCCCATCCGATCCTTCTGACCGATTCGGTCAGCCTGACTCCGTCAGCGAGGACATTTTGACCGAAGCCCCCTTGTCAGACCCCGACCCTCGGTATTACCTTTTGACCGCCCCCCGTGACAGTCTCTTCCTGGACTGATTTACATGACACCTCGAACAGCCGACAGAACGACTACTACCGGTGCGGATCTGCTCCAGCGGGTCGCCAGCGCGGTCATACAAGGTGAATCCGCCGACGTGTCGGGGGTTCTGGCGGATATCGGCGGCGAGCTTGGCGTTCGCAGCGCGCTCTGGCTGTACACGGACGGCGTACCGGAGCTCGTGGGCATCTTCCCAGCGGAGGCATCGCCGCCGCAGCAACTGGCGGACGAGGTGGTGGACTGGGCGGAATCGCTGCAGACGCCGCTGCTGCGCCAACCCGACCGCAGCGGCGACCCGACCCTGGGAGAGAGAGCCGGTCTACAGAGCATCTGGCCGCTCGAGCTGGAGGGATCGGAACGGGCGGTCTGGTTGGTCGAGAGCGAGGGAGAGGGACTGCCGGACCTGAGTGCCGCGGCCGAGGTGCTGCGCATGGTCCTGACACTGAGGCGCGAACGCCAGCGCAATGTCGAGCTGGAGGCGTTGGTGCAGGATCTGAAGTCGGCGCAGGAGTTGATGGGCCACATCGTCGATTCGCTGCCGGTGGGTCTGTATGTGGTCGACAAGGACTACAACATCGTTGCGTGGAACCGCAAGCGGGAGACGGGCACCCAGGGGGTGGCGCGCGAGGACGCGATCGGGAAATCGGTCTTCGAGGTTCTGCATCGACAGCCGAAAGACAAGCTCGTCTCGGAGTTGCAGGGAGTCTTCCGGTCGGACGGCATCCAGGACTTCGAGGTGGAGTCGACGGCTTCCGGCGAGCGCCGATACTATCGGTTGACCAAGGTTCCCATGCATGTCTCCGGCACCAGCGAGGTGACCCACGTGATCACGGTGGGAGAGGACGTGACGGAACAAAAGCGCATCAGCGAGCGCATCGCGCACGCCGAGAAGCTGGCGGCGCTGGGCCAGATGGCGGCGGGAGTCATGCACGAGATCAACAATCCGCTGGCGACGATCACGGCCGGCGTCGAGGCGATCCGCGACTGTGTGCCTACTTTTTCCGAGGAAGCCGAGCTTCTCTCGATGATCGAGAACGAGGTGGACCGTTGTAAGCGCATCGCGCGAGATCTGCTGGCCTTCAGCCGCCCGCCGCCGAGCGAGAAGGGACCGGTGGATTTGCAGGAGACGGTCGACGAGACGCTGAACCTGCTGCAGCACCACGACCGCTTCAAGAAGATCAAGGTGCATCGGGAGTACGTCTACGATCTTTCGCTGGTATGGGGGAACTCGGAGCGGCTGATCCAGGTGTTCGTAGCGCTGGCGCTCAACGCCCTGGACGCCATGGACGGCGAAGGCGAGATGCGGGTGCGAACCGAGAGTCTGTCGGAGGACAGCGAGGTGGCGATCTCGTTCATCGACACCGGTTGCGGTATCCCACAATCGGACCTGCCGAAGATCTTCGAGCCGTTCTACACCTCGAAGCTACCCGGCAAAGGTACGGGCTTGGGCCTGTCGATCTGCTACGGCATCATCCGGGAACACGGTGGTCGGATCGAGGTCGATTCGGCGATCGGCACCGGCAGTAACTTCCGCGTCGTCCTTCCCCGCTATGTCGAGGAAGGGCACGACGCTTAGAGGACAATCGAGGTAATCGCAGCGGGGTGGCTCAACGTGGCTGACACACGCATAAGAGTTCTGCTAGCGGAAGACGAGCGGAACCTCTCGCGCATCCTGGAAACGCAGTTGCGCAAGCGCGGATTCGAGGTGATGGCGGTTGCCGACGGCCGCTCGGCGGTCGAATCGCTCAGAGCCCAGGACTTCGACGTTGCGCTGGTCGACCTGGTCATGCCGGAAGTGGACGGCATCGGCGTTCTGCGCGAGGCGATGGAGCTGGACGCGCCGCCCGAAGTCGTGATCGTCACCGGCAATGGAACGGTCGAGACGGCGATCGCTGCCATGAAGCTGGGCGCCTACGACTATCTGACCAAGCCGTGCCGCGTGGCGGAGCTGGACATCGTGGTGCGTCGCGCCTTCGAGAAGCGGCGACTGGCCATGGAGAACGTCCGTCTCCAGACGCGGCTGTCGCGGCGCGAGGAGTTCCCCGAGATCATCACGGCCAGTTCGAAGATGGAAGCGGTGCTGGAACTGGCCCGCAAGGTGGCGGCGTCCGACATGGCGGTCCTCGTCGTGGGCGAAAGCGGCACCGGTAAGGAGTTGGTTGCCCGGGCGATACACCGATTGTCGCCGCGAGCCGACGGACCATTGACGGACATCAATTGCGCCGCGATCGCGGAGAACCTGCTCGAGTCGGAGCTGTTCGGCCACGAGCGGGGGGCTTTCACCGGTGCGATGACCCGCAAGCTTGGCCTATTCGAGCTGGCGGACGGCGGCACCCTGTTCATGGACGAGATCGCCGAACTCGCGCCACGGCTTCAGTCGAAGCTTTTGCGGGGGTTGGAGACCCGCGAGTTCTTCCGCGTGGGCGGAACCCAGAAGGTGAGCACCGATATCCGGCTCGTGGCGGCGACGAACCGGGTGCTGGACGAGGAAGTTGCGGAAGGCAATTTTCGAGAGGACCTGTACTACAGGATCAACACGCTGACCATCACCATACCGCCGCTACGCGACCGAACCGAGGACATTCCGGTCCTGGCCGAGTACTTCCTCAAGAAGCACGCGACGTCCGACCCACCCGAACTGACGGACGAGGCGATCGAAGCGCTGTTGAGCTACAGCTGGCCGGGGAACGTGCGCGAGCTGCGCAATGTGATGGAGCGGCTCGCGATCCTCAATGCGGGCGAACGGCTAGGGGCCGAGCACCTACCCCGTGATCTGCGGTCGACGGGCAGCGGCAAGGAGAGCGACGAGCCGAGCGCGCTGGTCGGCCAGAGCGTTTCGCTGGAGAACGTCGAGCGGGCTCACATCGAGGCGGTCTTGCAGAAGGAGAACTGGCACCAGGGTCGGGCGGCGGACACACTGGGTATTTCAGCGAAGACGCTGTACCGGAAGATCCGCACCTACGGACTGCAGAAGAACTGACGCATCGAGCGCCGCCAGTA
>JASFLD010000066.1:0-12516 GCA_050118275.1 Gemmatimonadales bacterium | reverse complement strand
ATGCACCAGACGCTGGAGGCGTCGGTCGCCGCGCTGGTCGGCGAGCTTCCGGCTGTGGCGCCGTTGGCGGAGGCGGCGGTCCCGGCGGAGCCAGAGGCGGCGCCGGCGGGAACGGACGCCGAGCTGATGGAGGCGCTGCGGCAGGGGATCGAGGAGACGATCGCGAGGCTTCGCGAGTTGCTGGACCGACTGGACCGGCTGGAGCAGCGTTCTCGCTGACCGTGTGGTAGAGACGGTTCGCATCACCGTGCTCCCGCACCCGGAGTTCGAATACTCCGTGGAGCGGTCCTTTCCGCAGCCCGCGGCAGGGATCCCCTACCGGGCCGGTCTCGAGAAGCGCGGCGTCTCCGGTGTCCCGGGTCACTCGTCGCTGGCAACGTCCCGCTGGGATTTCAGGTCGACGTCCTCGGCCAGGCCGGCGAGCGAGTGCAGGACATCCGCCTCCAGGTGGGGCAGCCCGAACTCGTCCACCTGCACCGACAGGAGAAGGACGTCCCCGTTGTCGAGGGTGAGCTGTAACCGCCGGCAGCCGGCGTTGACGGTGACCTGGCGAACGTGACGGCCCTGAATCCCTTGGATCGCCTCGATGGTCCGACGCTCGCGGTTCTCGTCTCTGCTGATCATGAGAAGTCCCCCTGCAGACGTGACGGAAGACTCACAACCGCCGAGCGCGCGTTTGCTTGCGAGACCTGGCTGGACCCGGTCTCCGCCAGCCGCGTACCGCATCGAACAGGATCTGCCCGATATCGACCCTGTCGCCCGGCAGAGCCAGCGCCAGCGCACCGGTCTTGGATGAAGTCTGTCTCCCGAGCATCGTTCGGTCTTCCGGCTGTCGACCCGATGACGGCGGCCGGCCCCTGGGGTATTTCCGGGACCGCTGGATCGCCGTATGACGTTTGAATCGCTGCGAGCGTGAACCCGCGGCGGCGGAACCGATCTGCAAATAAGACGCACACCCGCCGCCGCACTTCGGGTGAAAACGGCGAGTCACCCCGCCTGTGAATGAACTTGCATCGAAGATGCTAACTCGACTCGTGCGGCGGAACCGCAAAACGCCCCGGTCTCTGGAAACACGGGGTTCCGTGGAAAAGACGGATTGCCTCGGCCGTTCTCTCCGCAGGAACTACGGAGTGGACGGCATGACTCGAGGAAACGGGGAGCGCGCTACCAGTCTCTTGGCGGCACGATGACTTCGGTCAGCGGTCCGGGCGGAGGCTTGATCGCGTATGGCGCTCTCGCGATCGGCCCTCTCAGTACGCGGGGCCGATTCTGGGAGGGCTCTACTTGGGCAGTAGCCCTTTCTCGCGTGCGTAACGCACGAGCTCCACGCGGCTGTGCAGGCCGAGCTTGCCCATCAGGTTGGCGCGGTGTGTCTCCACCGTCCGCACACCGATGTGGAGCAGCTCGGCCATCTGGCTGTTGGTGTACCCGTCGCCGATCAGGCGCAACACCTCGGTTTCCCGTGGAGTCAGCTGCACCCCTGGGTGCGAAGCCGAGCGCTCGTCCCGGCTGTCCTCCTCCAGCAGCGCCCGCGTGACGGCCGGGTGCACGTAGAGCTCTCCCCGTTGGACGGCCGCGATCGCGTTGAACAATTCAGATTCCACCGCGCGCTTGATGATGTAGCCCGCGGCGCCGGCACGTATCGCTTCCCGGATGAGGCTCTGGTCTTCGTGCACGGTGAGGATCAGCACCCGGGTCTCCGGAAGCGTTCCGCGCAGTCGCCGGGCGATCTCGATGCCGGAAGCGCCGGGCATGCTGATGTCCACCAGCAACACGTCGGGTCGCAGCTCCTTCGCCAGGCGCAACGCTTCCTCGCCATCGCGCGCCTCCCCGACGACCTCGGTCTCGGAGGCCGAGTCGAGCAGGGACCGCAGTCCGGCGCGCAGGATGCCGTGGTCGTCAGCGATCAGCACTCGAATCGGCATCGCGTATCCTCACCACCAGCGTGGTCCCATGGTTGGGGCTGGAATCGATCACGATCTGCCCCCCGAACGCCTCGGCCCGCTCGCGGATGCCGATCAGACCGAGGTGGCCGGGGCTGAGCGGCGTGGAGGGCTCGAAGCCCACCCCGTTGTCTTCGACCACGAGCAGGATGTCGCCCTCCCTTGGCTGAAGGATGATGTCGACCCGGCTGGCCCTGGCGTGACGGACCACGTTCGTCAGCGCCTCCTGAACGATCCTGTAGAGCGCCGTCTCCATCTGCGCCGGCAGTCGCCGCCTCTCGAACTCGGAACCGGACAGCCGCACCTCGAAGCCGTGCCGTGCCCCGACCGTATGAGCGAACTGCTCGATCGCCGGTACCAGGCCGGCGTGATCGAGGACGGCGGGTCGCAGATCGCTGGCCAGCCGGTGCAGCCCCTCCTGGATGTCGCCGACCCGACGCTTCAACTCGGCCACGCGCTCCCGGATCGCGCCGGCGGGTATCTGGACATCGCGTTCCAGACGGGCCAGGTCAATCATCAGCGCGATCAGCGACTGGCCCGCCTCGTCGTGCAGCTCGCGCGCGATGAAGCGGCGCTCATCCTCGTGAGCGTCGAGCAGCTTCTGCGACGCCTGCCGCAGCGCACTCTGCGCGTCCTGTAGCGTCGAGTAGGCGAGCGCGTTCTGGATGGCGATCGACCCGATGTCCGCCAGCGCGGCCAGCGTCCCCCGATCCCGCTCGCCGAACCCGGGCGCGTCCCGCTTGTTGTGAACGGCCAGGAATCCGACGACCCCGCCTCGCGCATCGATCATCGGCGCGCAGATGGCCGAGCGCATGCCGAACGTGGCCAGGTCGCCCCGGTCGACTTGCGGGTCGCCTTCCGCGTCGTTCGTGAGGTAGATATCCTTGTGCTCGAGGACCCAGCCGGCAAGACCTACGCCCGCCGGCCAGGCGGCACCGCAGCGCGCGAGTCCGCCATTCCTGAAGCAGCGGTGGCACTCCATCCCGGCCGGCGACCTCAGCCCCGCGCGGCCACTCGTGCCGTCCAACAGCTCGACTGCCTCCGTGACCAGCGCATCGAGCAGCGGATCGAGCTCGAGCGTGGAGTTGAGGGTCTGGCTGATCCGCATCAAGGCGGCGATCGTCTCCTCGGCGCGCCGTCGGTCCGTGATGTCCCGGGCGATCCCCTCGATGCCCACCAGCTCGCCGCCGTCATCCATCACCGGCACGTTGCGTTGCTCGGTCCAGGCGACCGTCCCATCCTTGCGGACGAAGCGGAAGGTGAGAGCGCCCTCGAAGGAGCCCGGGGGGCCGTCTCGCGCCAGGGACTCGAATAACGGCCGATCCTCGGGGTGGATCAGCTTGAAGCCCAGATCCGGGTCGGCGTAGTGCTCCTCCGGCGTGTAGCCGGTGATACCCGTGGCGGCCGGACTCACGTACTCGAACCCCCGGGTCGGCTTGTACCGGTATCGGTAGACGATGTCGGGCGCGTTGTCGGCCAGGCGCCTGAAGCGCTCTTCGCTGGCCCGCAGCGCCGCCTCGGCCCGCAGGCGCTCGGTGATGTCGCGGATCGCCGCCGTGACCAGCGTGGCTGCACCCCTTTTCAACGGGCTCAGACTGATCTCCACCGGGAACAGGTCGCCGTTCTTGCGCAGCCCCTGGAGCTCGAAGCCTGCCCCGATCGGGCGCGCTCGGGCATTGGAGATGAAGCCGGCGCGGAGCGCCTGGTGTCGCTCACGTTGTCCGGGGGCCATCAGCATCTCCACCGGCTGGCCGATGAGCTCTCCGCGCGAGTAGCCGAACATCCTCTCGGTCTCCTCGTTGACCAGGAATATGCGGCCGTCGGCCTCCACGATGACCATGGCGTCGGGAGCCGCTTCCAGGAGCCGCCGGAACATCTCCTCCCGGTTGCGCGTCCGCTCCTCGGCGTGCTTGCGCTCGATCGAGATGGCCAGGAGGTTCGCCGCGGACTGCAGAAAGTGAACGTCGTCACGCGTGAACTCGCGCCGCGCGGCCGTGTGCGCTCCCAGTACGCCGAAGGGCCTCTCGCCACCCTCGATGATCACGCTCATCCCGCTGACCACGCCGTGCTCGATCAGGAGCGGCGGCCCGCTGAAGCGGGTCTCGCTGGCGAGATCGGTGACGATCACCGGCTCCCGTGAGGCCAGCGTGTAGCCGGCCTGCGACTCGGCACCGCTGCCCACCAGGGCGTGACCCACCAGGCCGGGCCGCCAGCCGACGCCCGCCCGCAGGAGCGATCCGCTGCCGCCGGGGAGGCACTCGAGGATCTTGCAGTACTCGACGCCCAGCGTGCGCGCCACGGTCTCCGTCAGCTCGTCGAGCAGCGCCTGAAGCGCCCGGCCCGAGAGCGCGCTCAGCCCGAGCTGCGCGATGACGGCCTGCTGGTGGGTCCGGTTGCGCAGTTCGTCCTCGGTACGCCTGCGCTGCGTCACGTCTCGGATGATCGCGAAGCCGCCGAGCACCGCTCCGGTCTCGTCCCGCAGCGGTGCGTAGCGCCCGTCGAAGTACCCTTCGATCCCGGTGGCCGGTATGTAGTAGCGCGCGTCGGCGGCCGTGACCGTCTCGCCGGCGAGCGCGGCGTACAGGTAGCGGTCGGCGCCGGTCTCCTCGAGGAAGGGGAAGACTTCCATCGCCGACCGGCCCAGCACGCGGTCCTTCCGGAAACCGGAGAGATGCTCCATCGCCGGGTTCCAGAGCGTGTAGCGACAGTCGCGGTCGAAGGCCAGGATCCCGTCGGGGCTGCTTTCGATGAGATCGTCGAGGAAGCTCTTGCGCTCTTGCCCCGGCCCATCGGAACCCTCGCAGCCGGTGCCGCCGCCGTCGGCCGGCGGGCTCGCGAGCCGGTCCCGGCGCCGGCGGAGCCGCCGCCCTACGGAGAAGAGGGGGATGACCGCCCCGAAACCCATCAAAGACGACAGAAGAACAACGACGGCTGACATGGTCGTCCGTCCTGGTGTTGGTGCTCGGAAGGAAAGTACTGCTAAAAAAGATCGCGCCCCGGTCCGGCGCCGGCAAGGTGCGGCCGAGACGTCGCGGCCGAGACGTCGCCCGTTGCGCCCGCCACCTATCGCCGCGCGTCCGGTCGGGGGCCCGATCTCAACCGGTTGGAGGAAGCGCGGGCCGAGAGGTGCCAGACTCCGGTACACCCCCGCGCTACGGACGGTGGAGACCGCGTTGGCGCGGATAATCGCCCGGGGTCAGAATCAGCAGGCCCGCAACGGTGTGCCCGAAGTACCTGCCGAAGTGGGTGACGTCACCGGTGAGCAGGTGGGTTGCCGCGGCGGCGATCGCGGCCTGAAGGATGGGATGGTCTTTTTCCGGTAGCTCGATCCCTGCGGGCAGGGGACGGTCGGGTGCCTCGGCGACGATCTCGACCCTGCTCGCGAGGCGCTCCAGCCGCTGCCGGGCTGGCTCCTCGAGGTTCCTCCGGGCCTCCTCCAGGGCGTAGCGCGATGTGATGAGCGCGGCATCGTCGAGTGCCCATAGCTTCTTCAGCCCGCTCTCCCGACGATAGGCGGCGGAAAAGAGGACGTTGGCATCGAGGAATACGATGTCCATGCCTCAAGTGGGCGGTTTCTTGTGCGGGATCCGTTCGGGGTCGAGGCCCAGCCGCCGAACCTCGCGAACGGCCTGGGCGTAGTCGTCGGCGTCTACGGCGTTGGAGAGCAGGAACTCGGCGCGCCGCTCTGGACTGTAGGTCTCGACTGGGAGCGCTATGGCCGGGCGGATGAGCACGCCGCCCTCGCGCTCCTCGGCGATCACCAGCGTGCCTTCCTCGAGGCCGAGGCGGCGGCGCAGCGCGGCGGGAATGACGACCGCCCCGCGCTTTCCGATCTTAGTGGTCTCGCGCATGGTTCCTCGGTGTTTCTGATATTCAGAATAACGGACATCCAGGGACCCGCGTCAAGTCCTCCGGGGGGCGACCTTGCAAGGGGGGTCCTCGGGTCCCTGGCTGCGCTCGTCTCGCGCACGTCCTTGGCCCACACCTAATCGAGGGGGAGCGGATAGGACAGGACGGCCGGCGCAGGCAAGTGGCGCACGGCGTAGAGCGTCTTGTTCTCCTCGTCTACCGTAAGGATGAACGCCTCCGTGTCGAGGCGAAGCGCTTCCAGGAAGTTTCCTTCCCAGTCGAACACGTGTACGTACTCTCCGTAGTTCGCCCGTCCCGGAAAGCCCGCCCGCGTCCGGCCCGAGAAGAGCGCGTAGATCCGCTCCTCGGTCGCCGCCACATCGATGTAGCCGAACCGCAGGTCTTCTCCGCTCGTCATCGCCGGCCCGAGCTCCGTCTGCCGCACGCCGAAACGTGGCTCGAACTGAAAGGGACCCGCGCTCCGCCGGAGAAGAGTTCCGTCCGCGCGGTAGATCTCGATCGCGCCGGCGTGCCGGTTGCCGAGGACGAGCCGCGCCCTGTCCGGCCGCGGCTTCATGCGGCCCTGGTAGGCGTGCTGAAGAATGTTCGCGGGCACCCGCCACCGGTTAGGGGGCAGGGGGCCGACGAAACGGGTCTGATGTCCCGTCGCGTCGAATTCCGCCAGGCGCCCGTCCAGGAAGAAGCCCGGGGCGAGGATCCGCTCCCCCAACCAGACAGGGTCGGTCGCCGGTGCGCTCGCGACGAGCCGAAGCGTCCTCGCCCGGTCGAGAGGATCGGAGCGGACGAGGCTGGCGAGCTCGATGCGCGTGAACCGCTGGAGCTCGATGTCGAAGACCCAGAAGGCCGGTTGCCCGGGCACCGGATCGAGGGAGCGGGGCGCTCGGAACTCGCCGGGGCCTTCGCCGCCTCGGCCGAAGGAACCGACGAGCCGGCCCGTGGCCGGGTCGAGCACGTGGAGAGCGGGATCGCCCATCGCGTCGGCGATCACCAGGTAGTCGCCCACGCGCTCGATCGCCCCCGGGAAGCCCAGGCGGTCGCTGGCGTTCAGCACGCGGCCCGTGAGCCTTGCCGGTCGCAGCGCCGTGTGGTCGAGCTCCGCCGGGCCGAACACCGAATCCTCGGGCCCGCTCCACAGGGCGACGACGAGGCCTGCTATGACAAGTGTGAGTACGAGCGGCAGCTTCGATGAATACATGATCTCTCCTTACTTCCAGAGACTTACTTCCGTAAGGCATCTCTCGCTGTCAGCGAGCCAGTCGATTGGGCGGAGCGGCACGTGATGCGAGTTACGCGTCGGTCAGCCTTTCGGCGCATCGGGGCGGACTCCCCACCGGCGACGTAAAGACCGGCGTCCCCCGTCAGGTTCGCGTCTAGTCGGCAAGCCTCTTCAGGTAGAAGTTGTATCGAACCACTCCGTCCCCCATGCAGACGGATCCGGCTTCCCGGGCGCACGCCCCTTCCGCGCCGCAGGCGTCCCGCGCCGCCAGCCCGTCCGATGGTGAGAACTCCGCAGGGACCAGCACGAGAATCGTGGTTGCGGCAGCGACGCACGCGCAGCGCAGGACTTTTGATTTCCAGCTCATCGATCTCCTCCTTGCTCTGTGGAAGATGAAGGTGCCGCTCCGCCCTGGATCGGCGCAGAATATTAGCTCTCCCGAGCGGCGCTGCGCTCGGGATGATCTCCCTTGCACGAGGAGCGTTTGAGGATTCGTCGCTCCTAGGATGCCTCTGACGGGGCCGACGTTACGCAGGCGGGTCGGCCGGTCTGAACCCGCCCGGAAGCCGGGGCGGAGGGCCTGAATGGCGTGGGACGGGGAGCCGAGCGTAACATTACAGCCCTCGGCGGCATCCTTGAGTGTACTTCGGATCCGGTGTGAGACCGTGAGCAAGGCCCCGGAGCATGTTGAATTGCTGGTTGCGAACGCGCGCAGGGGAAAGCCCGACGCGCTGGGGCAGATCTACGCCCAGCACAAGGACGCGCTCTACCGGGTGGCGCTGGGGCTGATGCGCTCCTGGGCCGACGCGGAGGACATCGTGCAGGAAGTACTGGTAGGGCTGCCGGAGGCCCTGCGCAGGTACCGCGGCGATGGGCCGCTGGAGGGATGGCTCGTGCGAGTCACGACGCGCACCGCGCTGATGGAGCTGCGGCGCCGCCGCCGGCGCCGGCGACGGGAATCGCTGCTCGGGGACTGGGGCTGGTTCAGACGCCGCGGCGGGGTCCGGGACGAGGTCGATCGAATCAGCCTGGACCGGGCGCTCGCCGCTTTGCCGGAGACACAGCGCGCCGCCTTTCTGCTCAAGGAGGTGGAGGGCTACTCCCACGACGAGATCGCGGAGATGCTGGGCATTACGATCGGAGCCTCGCGCGCTCGATTCTTCCGCGCCGCCCGGAACTTGCGCTCGCAACTGGCGGGGAACCCATGATCTCCGTCCGCAAGCATCTGGGGTTCGATGTCCTCTACCGGTTCGCCGACGGCGATCTCGATGATCCGAACGAGGTCCGTTCCGTTCAGGAGCACCTGCAGCGCTGCCCCAAATGCAGGAAAGAGCTTGCCTTCATCTACCGGCTCAAGCGGGGCGCGCGGGAGATCTCGTACCCCAAGCCCCCCGACGGCCTGCTCGAGCGCGCCCTGGCCCGGCGCGCCGCGGGGGAGCGGGTGATCCTGCCCACCGAGGCGCCGGCCGATCACCACCTCTCGACGCGGGCCCCCGCCTACGGCGCACTGCTCGTGCTCCTTGCGGGACTCGCCGCTGCCTTCGTCGTCCTCGTCTCCGGCGAGGCCAGTGCGGGCGCCAGCACGCTGCGCATCCTGCCGAAGGAGCCGTCCCCCGGGCAGCGGATCGAAGTCGAGTTCCGCACCGCCTCGGCCCTGGCGGCCGAGCCATGGGTGCGCCTCCGGGGGTTCTACCGCACCGGGGACGACGCTCCCCCGCGGGAGAGGCTCGGCACGTACATCAGCAGCGAGCTGGAGCGGCAGCGATCCGGGCTCTTCCGGGGCCATCTCGCGATTCCTCCCGCGGCCGTGTACGCCGTGTTCGCCGTCGAGGACCCGGAATCGGAGGTGGTCGAGGCGGGCAACGGCACATGGGAGGTCCTGGTCCGTGACAGGCTGGGCCAGCCCCTGTTCGAGGCCCTCCGCCAGAAGTTCCGCTTGATGGAGGCCGCGAACTGGAGGACCGCGCTTCAGACCGCGCGGGAGATGACCGAGCTGTACCCCGACCAGCCGGAGGGATGGTACTTCCGATTCCTCTACGAGCAGCTCATCACGGAGCCCGAGCGGGAGGACAGCCTGCTGGAGTTTCACAGGGCCCGGCTCGCCCTCCTGGAGCGGCGCGCCACGTCGCAGGCGCCACCGTCGGCGGATGAGCTGGTCGCGCTGAGAGAGTACGCTCGCGGATTGGGGGCCAGTGGGTCCGTGAGGCGCTGGAGCGCTCGCCTCCAGGATGAATATCCTCTCCATCCCGCCGCCGTTCAGGAACGAGTGGTCGGCGCGGTCCTCGAGAATCATGCCAATCTCAAAGCCCTCCTGGAAGCCCTGGAGGCGGAGTGGCAGAGGAGCGGGCCCGCACACGAGCTCCTCGGGCAGCAGGGCTTCGCGGCCGCCCTCCGGGCCGCGGAGCCCGGCGCGATCCTCAGGTGGGCCGAGCGCTACGCCTCGCTCCGCCCCGATCTCGTCGGGTCCATCGCGATGAAGCTCTCCGACCGGCCTCCGGTCCGGGAAGAGGGAATGAGGCTGCTCCGGCGGGAGGTCGCCCGGCTGGGCACCGTGGAGGAAGCCGACCGGCCTCTCACGCAGTCGCTCCAGGCGCAGCGGCGGGCGAACGAGGAGAGATCGCGACATCTCCTCGCGGCCCTGGGCGAGGCCCTCATGGCCAGTGGGAGGACAAGAGCCGGACTCGACACGCTCTACCTGGCGGCCGAGTCAGGGTGGGCCCCCGGGATCTTCCGCAGCCTGGGCGAGCGGATGTTCGCGCTTGGAGACACGGCTGGAGGGCTCCGTCTTCTGTCCTTCGCCGCGGTGGACCCGCTGGAGGGAGACGGTATCGCCGACTCCCTCGACCGGCGCTTGGGGCCGGAGTGGAGCGCCGAGGGCCGGGACGACCTGCTCGCCAACGCCCGGTTCGAGATGCGCCGGCGGGTGCTGGCGGAGTCGGACTACACCCCGGTCCCGAGGGATGTCAGGCTGGTGGGCGAGGACGGAGCCGAGCACACGCTGGGGAGTCTGGTGGAGGATCGCCTGACCTTCCTGGCCTTGTGGCACCGCCGCTCCTATCCGTCTCTCGGGGATCTGCCGGCCCTGCGGATCGCGGCGGAGCGCCTCGCGAGGGAGGGCATCAATCTCGTCAGCCTGACGGAGGAAAGCCCCTCCGAGTCATTGACGCGGTTCCTGCGAGAGGGGGGGTACTCCTTCCCCGTATTCCACGACGAATACGGCGAGGCGGGCGCGGTTCTCGCCGGCTGGACCGAGCCGCGCTACCTGGTGATCGACAGACTCGGACGGAGACGGTTCGCCAGCAGCGACCTTCGGCGGGCGGTCAGGTTCGCGTTGATACTGAGGTCGCAGGACAGGCTCGCCGGGTCAGCTCCGGGGTCAGATATGCGGGCCGAGTCGTTCGGAGCGCCCGGGCGGGCTCCTGGGTTAATGCTCCTTAGCCAGCCGTCGGTGACTGGCTACGGACCCCGCCCCGCGGTGGAGGTGCGCAGTGTGCCACCGCGGACCATGTCCCACCCAGCAGCGTCAGCTGCGAGTGTTCTCCAGTGCGAGGGGTGCCCGCCACCCGGGCGCCCCTCGCCCTGATTCGTGACGCGCGTGCGGTGGTGCCAGTGAAGGATGGTTGGATTGGGGCGTTCGAGAACCTATAGCGTCTACACGATATGGCGGGAACGGACATGAGACGGGCCGCGCTTCGGATTGCAGGTATCTACGCGCTCTTCGGTGCCGCCTGGATCCTCTTCTCTGACAGACTGATCCGCCTGATAGCCCAACCGGATGAGGCGACGTGGCTACAGACCGGCAGAGGCTGGCTGCTCGTGTTGGGCACTGCTCTGATGATCTATCTCCTTGTGAATCGCGGGCTGGTTAGTATCGACGGGCTGCGGACCCGGCACGAGGAGTCGCCAGCCGAGCGCCGCAGGGTGCAGCGTGAGCTTAGCGAGAAGGAGCGCATCCACCAAGCCGCACGGCTGGAGAGCCTCGGTCAACTCGCGGGTGGCATATCCCACGATTTCAACAACGTGCTGAGCGCGATCCTGAGCTACTGCGAGCTGCTTCTCTACCAGGTCGATTCGGCGAGTCCGCTGCGCCAGGATGTGGTCGAAATCCAGAAGGCGGCGAATCGCGGCGCGGCGCTCGCCGGTCAGCTGCTCGCGTTCAGCCGGAAGCGGGAATCCCTGCTGAGCGTCATGAGCCTGAACGACGTAGTGGACGAGCTGGTCGACATGCTGGGCCGATTGCTGGGGAGAGGCGTCAAGCTGAACACCAGGCTGGATCCGGCTCTTGGATATGTCAAGGCTGACGCGACTCAGCTAGGGCAGGTCGTGATGAACCTGGTGGTGAACGCCAGGGATGCGATGCCGGATGGCGGAACCATCACCATCGAGACGGCCAACGTCGAACTGGACGAGGAGTACGCCGCGGCCCACCCGAGCGGGAAGCCCGGGCCGCACGTGATGCTTGCGGTGAGCGACACGGGGTTCGGGATGGACGAAGAGACGCAGTCGCGGATTTTCGAGCCCTACTTCACCACCAAGGGGCCGGGGAAGGGCACCGGCCTGGGACTCTCGACGGTCTATACCATCGTGAAGGATAGTGGTGGTAACATCTGGGTTTACAGCACACCCGCAGTGGGGACGACGTTCAGGGTTTACCTGCCACAGGTCAGCGAGGCGGGCGCGCCGCTGGTGGCCCGGAAGGCGCCGGCCGAGCTTCCAGGCGGGCGCGAGACGGTCATGGTGGTGGATGATGAAGAGGGGCTTCGGCTGCTCATGAGCCGGGTACTCGAGCGGTCCGGCTACAGCGTGCTCGTGGCCGGGGATGGACAGTCGGCGTTGGAGCTGGCCGGCGGATACGAGGGACCGATACATGCCATGATCACCGACCTCATGCTGCCAGAGATGACAGGACTGGATCTGGCCGAGCGTCTGGTGGGATCACGTCCCGAGATGAAGGTGCTCTACATCTCTGGTCACGGCGATCTGGACGTCGTGCGGCCCGGCGCGTTCAAACCGGGGATGGCGTTCCTACAAAAGCCATTCACTCCCTCGGCCCTCGTCGGGAAGCTGCGGCACGCGCTGGACACGTCAGCGAGTGATGTGGACCGAGCGCTCCTCGACCATTCGCTTGCGTGAGCAACGGGCCTATCTCACGTCGCAGCGTAACCAGCACGGAAGACCACCAGAGGTTCAGCGTAACGGATCTGCGAGTCGTCTCGGGCCGCGAGCTCGCCAGGTACTCTCCGCTCTATCATCCGGCATGCCGGGCTCACCGTGGAGGAGCTCCTGAAACAGCCGTTGGTGTCCAGGACTACGACCGCCGCGACCTCCTTTCGCAGGATAGCGGCTCTTCGTGACGCTGGATGACACAGGGTCGACAGATCCTGCCGGTCGAGGTGAAGAGCGGCAGCCGCGTGGGACTCGGCGATGAACCTTCCCGTCTTTCTGGCCGAGTACCCCGCGACGCGCGAAAGGCGGGCTGGTCTTGTA
>JASFLD010000065.1:0-12592 GCA_050118275.1 Gemmatimonadales bacterium | reverse complement strand
AGCATGGAGAGATCGGTACGGCCCAGACCGTGGATCAGAACGACCAACTCCTGGGCCTCCTCGGGCGCTCGCGGGGCGCCGCAACCGGTGACAGCGAAGAACAGCAAATACGGCGCGGAGTGCCAGGCGTGACCGATCCAACTCGAGCGGAACAATCCTCTGCTGCGCCGGGCGGACTTCATCTTGCCAAGCTTACTCGGAGTGGGGTGGCTTTGGATCCCTGATCATCGTGAGCAGCATCTTGAACCGCTTGACAGCCTTTAGCGCATGCGGCGCGTCGGCCGGAAGAACCGCCGCCTCGCCAGCCTTCAGGTTGAAGTGTTCGCCCGCAACGACGATCTCCGCCTCTCCCTCGATCACTTGCACCAAAGCATCGAACGGAGCGGTGTGTTCGCTCAATCCTTCACCAGCGTCGAAGGCAAAAGCTGTCACCGTGCCTGTCGGTTTCTTCAAGACGGTGCGGCTAACCACCGACCCCTCTTGATACTCGACCAATCCAGCCAGACTGAACTTGTCGGCCAATCTACGCACCTCCAATTCAACCTACACTCTGCTCGGCGCTCGTGAGAGTCGCAAGCCCGGTGATGAAGTCGCCCGGATCGAGCCAGTAGCTCCTATGCTCCTCGTGGCTCACCCCGGGACACTCGCGCGTGTAACCCACGTACAGCCAGACCCCGCAGATCTCCTCGTCGATCGAATACGGGCCCCTTCGCACCCCGAAGTGCAGATGCGGAGCCCAAGCGCCACCGTCCTCATCATCCTCGGCTATGTAGGCGAGCAGTTGACCCTTCGACACGCTCTCGCCGGCTTCGACCTCGAACCCGTGACGCTGGCTGATGTGGCCATAAAGAGAAGTCGCGAACCCTCCAGCGAACCGATGCTCGATCAACATGACCGCGCCGTATCCCTGCGCCACGAATATCCCGCCGACCGTGCCATCCGCCATGGCATAGACCGGATCGCCTGCGGCGGCCCGGGCATCCTCGGCCAGATGGTAGCCCTGCCAGCTCGAGTTCCAGACGCCGAACTCCTGTATGACGTCCCAAGACTCCAGTGGATAGCGCATGCCGTCGGCGCTCACAGGTCCACTCGAATCATCGCAAGCGGATACGACCACCAGCAGGAACAGCGCCGGCATCGCCAGCGTCGTCGTATCGATCTTCATGCTACCACTTCTTTTTGAACTCCAGTTCCGTGAACCAGAGATCCTCGTTCGGCACATCGATCTTCATCTCCGCGACCTCGCCTCTAGCGTCCATCAGGAACTGAACCGTCCCTTTGCCGAACCAGGCGAACTGTTTGCGCCACTCGATCACGAACGTGTCGTAATGCCAGTGGCTCAGATCGCCCACGAGGTCGGGGTTCGGCTGAAAGCTCACGACCAGTCGCCCGTCTTCGACCGTTACCGTCGCGTCTCCGTACATCGCGCCGCCGTACGTTCCCGTATACCCCTCGAGGGGCTTGGAGGGTCGCGTTCCCGTCACGCGCTCCGCTTCGAACTTCTCCCAGTAACGCTCCCTCGACTCACGCGCCCGCTGGCTCTGCTCGAACAGCACGGCGCTCCAGTCTTTCGCTTCACCGCCCAGGTAAGCATCCAGCGTCCGATAGGCCAGGGCGGTCTGCAAGTTGGTCATGCCGTTGGTCAGGATCACGATGCCAAGATTCTCCTCCGGCACCAGCACGACGCGCGAGAACATCCCGTCGTAGCCGCCGCCGTGACTCATGACCTTACGACCCAGATAGTCGCTCAACCCCCAGCCCAGCCCATATCCTCGAAAGTGCGTGGATGGATAGAGCTCCTTGCTCTGCTTCGTCACAGCGAGGTTGTTGTGCGGCGTCCACATCGTCCGGGACGCTTCTTCGCTGAAATACGTGACACCATCGAGAGTGCCGCGATTCAGCTGCAGCTTCAGCCAACGGGCCATGTCGCTCACGCTGGAGATGATTCCACCGGCGGCCGCCATCGCATCCCAGTTGTACCATTCCAACGGCACGACCTCGCCCTCTTTCTCGGCGTGCGGCGTTGCGACGTTCGGCTTGCCCGCGAGATCCCTCACCGACGTGACCGTGTTCGTCATCCCTAGCGGCTCGAAGAATTCCGTCCGCACGAACTCGCTCCAACTTCGGCCCGTCACCGCCGGGATGATCTCGCCAGCCGCAATGAACATGAGATTCGAGTAGCCGTAATGGGCGCGGAACGGGCCGGCCTGCTCGAGATAGCGGGCCCGCCGCACGACCTCGGCCGGGCTGTAGTCCGTCCCGTACCACAGCAAGTCGCCGCTGTACGTTCCCAAGCCGCTCCGATGACAGAGCAGATCGCGGATCCGCATGTCTTCCGTGACGTACGGCGCGTACAGCTGGAAGTACGGCAGGTACTCCACGACCCGATCGTCCCAGCCGATCCGGCCTTGGTCCACCAGTTTCGCCAATGCCGCCGCGGTGAACGCCTTGCTATTCGAGGCGATGGCGAACAGCGTGTGCTCGTCGGCCGGCGCGCTCTTCCCCAACTCGCGCACTCCGTAGCCCTTCGCGAAAACCACATCATCGTCCTTCACGATGGCCACGGCGAACCCCGGGACGCTCCAGGTCGCGCGGGCCGCGGCGAAGTACCGGTCCAACGCCGCCAGATCGACGCTCGTCTGGGCCTGCGCCAGACTCGAGAGCGTCGAGAACGTCAGAATGGTGGTCAGGCTCCACGACAGCGCCACGGCGCGCCAAACGTCCCGAGTCCGCGATCGATACGTGCTGCGATCCCTCATCTGACATTCCTCCCAAGTCATCATGGCCAGCCGAGCTTCCTATTCGACCAGTCGCCAACGATTCCAGACATAGACCGGGATACCCGCCAGCAGCAACAGAAAGCCCCAATACACCGTGTCGCGCCCAGAACCGCCGATCGCCCATAGCGAGTAAAGGAAGGCTAGCGTCGGCACGATCAAGATAGCCGACCACTTCCGACCCAACGCGCCGCCCCGCTCGGCCGCGGCCAGCATGAAGTCTGCCGCCGAGCAGAAGACGTAGGGCACGAGACTGGTGAGCGTTGCCAGCAGAATGATGAAGGTGAATTGCTCGACCAGGCCCCGCGTGTAGTTCATCGAGATCAAGACCGTCGCCAACACGCTGGAGATCACGATCCCGTTCACCGGCGTCCCTCGCTTCGAGAGCCGGGCCAATGGTGACGGGAACAGTCCATCTCGCGCCACGGCCAACGGTATCTGTCCCGACAGCAGAATCCAGCCGTTCAAGGCACCGAAGCATGAGATGGCCGCCCCGGCGGCCACCGCGTACGATGCCCAGCCACCCCACATGACTCTGGCGGCATCGGCGAACGGCGCGGTCGAGTCGGTCAGCAGCGCCGGCGCGATCACGCCCATGACCGCGACCGTACCGAGGATGTATACCACCGCCGCCGCCGCCGTCCCGAGGATGGTGGCCCGCGGCATCGTCCTTTCGGGCTCTACGACATCCTCCGCCGGAATCGTGGCCGACTCGAGACCCAGAAAGGCCCACAAGGTCAACGTCGCCGTCGCCGAGATCGCCACCAGGACTGGCAACCCACTCGCGTTGAACGGGATGAAGTTTCCGGGCCTGAAGTAGAGCAGGCCCAACAAGCCGACCGCGATCAACGGTATCAACTTCAGAGCCGTCGTGGCCAGCTGGACAATGCCGGCGTCGCGCACACCCCGCGCGTTCACCCAGCTCAATAGCCAGATGGCCCCGCCCGCCGTGGCGGCCCCCAGCAGCGGGTTCTCGGTCAGCCGCGGCACGAAGACGCCCATGTAGCCGACGAAGGCCGTCGCGATCGCCGCGTTGCCGCACCAGATCGAGATCCAGTAGCCCCAGGCCACGAGGAACCCGGCGAAGTCGCCGAATCCCAGTCTCGTGTAGACGTACAGTCCGCCGACCTTGGGAACCCGGCGGCTCAGGCGAGCGAACACGAGGGCGAGGAGCATCGCTCCCGTCGATGTGAATAGCCAACCGAGGATGCTGATCCCCCCGTAAGCGGCGAGCGCCGCCGGGAGCAAGAAGATGCCCGACCCGATCATGTTCCCTACCACCAGGGCCGTACTCCTCCACAACCCCAGCGTCCTCTCGGTCCCCAGCTGCTCGCCTATCACCTCGCCGTCCCCATCCTGCTCATGATCCTGATCCTGCTCGTGATCGTCATCGCCCCCCCAGATGCCTCATCCTTTCATCGTCATCTTCATCCTCAACGACATGCACCCGCCTACTTGCCGATGTACAGATCGATCACCCGCTCGATCGCCCGCTGACACACCCGGCAGAACCCCACCTCGTCGCGCGTGAACATGATGCAGTCGATCTCGGGCCGGTACAGGCCAACCGGCTCGTACGAAGCGCCCTCGAACGCTCCCACCTTCCCGTAGTACTCCATCGACGAGAGCATCTCGGTCTCGACCTCGCGCTGCTCGTGGAACAGCGCATCGAACTCGGCCTCCGGCGCCTGTTCCTCGATCAACTCGCCCCGCAGCTCCCTGATCTCGCGCGAGTGCTCCTCGAACTCCCGCTTGCCCCACGGCGTTGGAATCGGGGTTCCAGGCTCTACGAGGTCCTTCCACTTCAGTTCATCGGGTTCGTGTAGCGCCGTGATGTTGGCCTCCCAAGGTTCCGGATGCTCTTCACCGCCGGTCTCGTAGGCCACGTCGGACGTGTAGTACTCATCCCCCAGCCCGGCGAAGTGGTGGCCGAACTCGTGCACGAAGACGTAATCCGAGAAGTCCGAGTCCACCGCCGCGGCCATCTGGGAATTGAATATCCCGCCACCGCCGTACTGCTTCTCGTTGACCAATATCCCCATGAACTCGTACGGCGCCGCCGAGAGTATGTCGCGCAGGGACCGGTTGTCGTAGGTCAGCAGATAGCGCTCCGAGTCGAAGATACTGTACTGCGCGCCAGCCGGGGTCCGCCGATACTTGCCGGCGTGGGGGCGACTGACGCCGGACTCGGCCGTGGGCAAATCGATCGCCCGCACGTTGAAATCCGACCGTCGCCCTCGGAAGGGCTCGGTGCCAAACAACTCCTCGACCAGCCGCTTCGCATCGGAGTGGAATTTCGGCAACTCCTCCTCCGTGTAACCCTCACCGAGGAGCACTATGTCGACCTTTTCGCGTGGCGGGCCACTCTCGAACACCGTCCAGACCTCACCCAGCGGCGGCAAGTCGGCCGGGTTCACATAACGCGCCGCGGGATCGATCTCGAAGCTGCCGATCTCGTGAAAAGTCGTCAGGTCATCCCGCTTCTTGACGACCACCCGAACAGGATCCTTCGGCCACGGAAAACGCAGCGATTCGTGGAAGGTCCGGGTCATCGACTTCGCCTCGGCCGTCGTCTCCCACTCGCCGTACAGCGAAGCGAAGCCGCGCGAGTAGCGAAGCCGTCCCGTCGCGCCGTCCAGGATCTCGAAGATGTACTTGCCGAGGTTCGTGTCGTCGATCAGGCGCCGGTGACTTCCGGCCCACGGCCCGTCCGACACGACGCGCTCGAGGCTGAGAACCTCGTGCGACGCATCTCCCGTGTGGTAGTAATCGACGCGCATGGTCTTGTCCCCGAAGTGGGCCTCGAACGCTCGAGCCTGCTGTTCGCGGGGTGCCGGAAACGCCAGCGCCAGGGCGAGTATCGCTGCCAGCGAGACGAGGGGAACGGAAACCCGGGTCCTCATCGTTGCCTCCGTGGCGGAAGTGGCATGCCAGCCTGCATTAGCTGAATCGCCTACACATTTAGGTGTCGGAACCGCGCCGGCAAGCCGCACGCGAATCTCGATCGCGTCGACCGGGGGCGCCGCTCACCGTTCGCTCAGAGCCGTCGTGAGTATAGGCAGGGTAGCCATCGCCAACACCGCGCTGCCGAAATAGGCGCCCGACAGCCCCCAGATGTTGATCATGGCGCCTGCGACCAGGGGACCCAGCGTCTGACCCAAGCGCAGCACCATCGCGTTCACCGACATGAACGCGGCGCGGTATTGGGCCGGAGCCAGCCCGCTCATCATGGTGAGTATGCTGGGAATGCTGATTCCGTTGGCCACGCCGAACAGAACGATCGGGGGCACGAGCCAGCCGAGTCGCGGTGCCAGCGGTAGCGCGATCATCGTGACCACGTAGATCGCGAAACCTACACCGATCAACCTGCGCGGTGAGAATCGTCGGGCCAACCGCCCGAGCCGGAACGACGTTATCGCCGTCGACACCGACGTCACCGAGAACAGCAGGCCGATCAAAACCGTCGACGCACCGAACGAGTCGCTGGCCAGAAACGGCAGATAGGTCAGATAAGCGCCGTAGAGGATGACGAACGTCATGAGACTGGCCAAGAACAGGCCTAGCGCACGCCGGTCGCTCACAGCGACCAGTGTGTTGCGCAGGTAATCGCCGAACGTTTGCTCGCTCGAGGGCTCGGGGTTCTTGAGCCGCCACAGCACCGCCATCGCGACGGGAACCGCGAGCGCCGGAAGGAAGAACGGGTAGTGCCAACCCGCCTCAGCCAATACACCACCGATGGCCGGGTACAGCGCCGTCCCGATGCTGAGCACGCTGGCGTTGAGCCCCATGGCGGTGGCACGCCGCCAGCCAGCGTACAGGTCACCGAGGATCGTGATGTTGAGCGCGCCGAGGGCCGCGGCGCCAACGCCCTGCAACAGGCGGAGCCACAACAACAGCTCGAAGCTGCGCGCGAAACCGCAGCTCGTGCCTGCGACGGCGAAGAGGAGGAGCGACGGTACGAGAATGAGTTTCCGTCCGAAGCGGTCACCCAGTACCCCGAGCACCGGAGTTAGCGTCGCCCCCGGTAACGTGAAGAGCGCAACCAGCAGTCCGACCTGGTTGGGCGTCAGGCTCAGCGCCTCGGCGATCTCGGGAAAAGCCGGCGTGATGCTCGAAACGCCGAGCACCGCCATCAGGGTAACCGCGAAGATGACGTGGAGATTGGGGTCTCTGAGTAGGCCCGCTTCGCCCTCGTGCGCCGCAGCGTCCGCCTCGAGCGAGGGCGTCGCGCCTCCGGTCCGACGCCCGGGCTCGTCCAACGTTATTGGACCACCACTCCGGCGTAGGCGACCACACGCGAATCGTCGCCCGTGACCCAACCGCTGTGTCGGTAATCGACCACCTCGGCGCGTTTCGCCCCCAGTCGGCGCGCCGCTTCCACGACGACCGCAGCGGGTGCCCGACCGCACATGCTGATCTGCTCCTTGCGGCAGGCTCGCAGAAGCTCCTCCCCGTCAAGTCGCGCCAGCGCTTCCAAGGCAATGCGGTCCTTCGCCGCCGCCCGCACGGCCGACTCGAAATGCGTCATGTCGGACGACGCGACGAGCAGTACATCGTCCGGCCAGTCCGCCACCGTATCCGCCAGTGCTTCCGCCAAGGTCCGGGAGCGTTCCCAGTCGTCCCACGCCAATACGATGGGCACGATGGACGAATCCGGCGCCAGCGTCGCGAGGAATGGAAGCTCCACCTCGACGGCGTGTTCTTGCCGATGAGCCGCCGGGTCGTCCGCCACCAGCGGGCAGCGCGCCTCCAGGGCAGCGGCGAACGTCTCCGCCACCTCCACCGGGCCGAAAGGAGTGTCGAAAGCCCCGCGTTTCCACAGGCTCGCACCGCCGGGCGCCCGCGCGACGCCCGTGTGATTCGGCCCCAGGATGACGATTGTGGGCGGGTACTCGAGCCGTCCGAAGACCTGCGCCGCACAGCGTCCCGAATAGACCAGCCCGGCGTGCGGAACGACGACGGCCCGCGCGGGGACGGCGGGCGCTTTCACCGCGGCGAGATAGGTCCGAACCAACTCTCTGAGGTCCCGCGGGTCAGCCGGATAGAAATGACCGGCAACCGCGGCGGGACGAACGACCTGACCGTTCATGGCAACTCACAATGCCCGGGCTAACACTGAGGCTGGAAAACCAACTCGCTCTTCAATTAATAGCCATTATCAGCGCCCACGGCCACTCGATCGGCCGGCCGGAGTCAGATGGGGCTTTTGGACAGCGCTCCGCAGTGCAGCGCGCACCCCAACCAGGGCTGCTAGGGCCGCCCGCGGCTCTGGCCCGTGGCGACACCGCCGGCGATCAGGTGGGCGGTGCGCAGCGGTTCCGGGATGTTCGCGTTCACCGACAGTCGCTCGATCACCCGTTCCGCTGCCTGTACCTCGAGGCCGACACGTTGCACGAACACACCCGCCACCGGCTCCATGGCTCCGAGCTTCTCTATTAGCGACCACTTACGCGCGCCACCCGGAACCCGCGTCAACAACGCGGTGCGGATGCGCTCCAGCCGCGGCTGGCGCCGCGCCACCACCATGACAGGTATCGCCAGTCGTTCATGAATCTCGTGCAGATCGATGACATTGAAACCGGCTAGCGCAATGCCCTGCAACAGCACCAACTGCAACTGCGGCGCGAACTTGGACTCGGCGACCATGCGCACGACCTCACGCGTCGCGTTGGAACCGTCGGTGCGCACACGCCCGCACAGCACGCCCTCCAGCCGCAGATCGGAAAAGACAGCGCCGACGATCGGTACGCTGGCCTGCCGGTACTTGTCAAACGACCCGTCGTCGATACCGACGACGTGCGAGTACGTCTTGCGTGCCATCTCAGCCGCCGTTCATGCTCCGTCAGCGCCAGCGCGCTCGAAATCGCCACGCTCACCCCCGAAACGCCCAACGAAACGAGTTTCCCAATCTGGGCGGCACCCCTTGCATGGGGATGGCGACCCTGAAGATCCGGCCCGCCGCCCAGACCACGAGCGGCGCGGCCAGCACCATGCCCGAACGGCTCGCTGACGCTGCGAATCTCGACCACCTGCACGGTTAGCATTCCTCGCCCGTGGCCGGGCCCCGTCAACCCGCTTCGATCTGATACTAGAAGGACGACAACGGGTCAACCGCCAAGACTCGAGGCCACGGCCGACATCATTTGCGCAACGAACTCGATCTCGTCACGGCTCACCGTGTGCCCCATCCCCGGGTAGATGCGCTTCGTGACATCCCCATCGAGCTCGCGGAAGACGGCCACCGATTCCTCCACCCGATCCAGCGGGATGTACGGATCCACGTCGCTGCAGCCGAGGAACACCGGTGTCCCATCTAACGAGCCCCCGTAGTCGCGTGGCGTGCCCGGCGGCCCGATCAATCCACCGCTCAGCCCCACCAGTCCGCCAAACCTACGCGCGTTTCGCGCGCCATATTCCAGCGCCAGACACGCGCCCTGCGAGAAGCCGAGCAGCATAAGCCGCTCGGCCGCCAGACCGGCATCGACGACTTCACCGACCAGACCATTCAAGACACCGAGACCGGATGACAGAGCCGGTTCGTTGCGTTCCAACGGTCCGAGGAATGTGTGCGGATACCAGGCGTTATGCGCCGCCTGCGGCGCCAGGTAGGCGAAATCCTTGCCGGCGAACTGGGCGGCCAGAGCCAACATGTCGTCTGCCGACGCGCCCCGACCGTGCACCATGATCATCGCGCCTGGCGCCTCGTTCAGCGGGGGACCAGTCCTCAGCACCGGCTGGCCACGGTGAGACCACGCACTCATTTCTCCACGCTGGCCGGGAGAGCGAGCGGCGGCAAGACTTGCTCGATGTCGGCGCGGCTCGACTCGAGCCAGGGGGGCAAACGCAGCGAACCGCCCAGCTCTTCGCGAGCCTCATCCAGGGTGAAGCCGGGCGGATCCGTGGCGATCTCGAACAGAACGCCGCTGGGCTCGTGGAAGTAGATGGAACGGAAGTACTGTCGATCGCGAACCGGCGTTACTCGTACGCCCGCCGTCGACAAACTCTCCTGCCATTCGCTCTGGGCGCTATCGTCCGCCACACGCCAGGCGACATGGTGCACGGTACCCGCCGCGATGCGACCGGGCGACCCACCGCGTCGCTCCTCGACCTCGACCGCGGCCGCCCCATCACCGCTCCCGGCCGCAAAGCGCAGGCGGTTGTCCTCCTCTCCCGTCAACCCGAACCGCATCACGTCGCTCAGAAAGCGCGCCGTCGAACGCAAGTCGGACTCGGTGAGGGTGAGGCCCGCAAACCCACGGATCGCATACTCGGAGGGCACCGGCGCTCCGCTCCAGGGCCGGAAGTCCTCCCCTCCGTCATCGGCCACGAGCTCGAGCTTCAATCCGTCGGGGTCGTAGAAGACGAGGACCTCGCGCTCGAAGCGAGCCGACGGCTCATCGTACTTGACCTCCAGACCAGTCAGCCGGTCTCTCCAGTAGCCCAGCGCGCCGTTCGGCACCCTGAACGAAGTCACCGTCGCCTGACCGGCGCCTCTGTACCCCTGAAACGAGCGCGGCCACGGGAAGAACGTCATGATCGTTCCCGGCCGACCCAGCTCATCGCCGTAGTACAGGTGGTAGGTGCCGGGGTCGTCGAAGTTGACCGTCCGCTTCACCAGCCGGAGACCCAGCGCTTCAGTGTAGAAATCAACGTTCCGCTGAGGATCGCGTGCCAGCGCCGTTATGTGGTGGATCCCGAGAATCTCGTTCCCGTTCTTTCCTGTCATGCCTGACCTCCCGTCGCAAAACTACTCGGCGGGCGGCTCCAAGAAGCCGGTATGATACGCCGCCCGCGCCGCCGCCGCGCCGTTATCTCAGTTTAATATAACTCAGCACTAAGAAATCGCCTTGCCCGGTCCTGTCAAGCCTATCTCCGCAGGGTCTGCCGACTCGAGACGCCCGCACAAATCGACAGCGGCGCGCCGACCTGCCGAGTTGGACAGATTTGCAGCCCGGTGAGAACTCTCAGTCGACGCCGGAGTGGGGCGCTCCTCTCACGGAAGCGTGGGGACCGGTTTCTTCAGGCGAGAGCTGTCGATCCAGTAGGTGAGGAAACAGAATCCGGCCAGAGCGGCCGTCAGGCAGAGGGCCGCCACGAACGCGCCCAACGGCGCGGCGGCCTGCCCGCGCACCGCGACCAGCGCGGGAATCAGGATCAGGCCGAAGGCGCAACCGCAGAGCGCTTTTCTTACGGCGATCGAAAACTCGACTCTGATGTCCATGACAACCTCAGTGTATTTTGTCCCCCACCCAAGCAAGGGCAAGTCGAGTGCCAATCGGTTCGCACCGACACCACTCGCCTAATCTCCGGTCAGTAAAGGAATTACCGACCAGGCCGCCGGGCACTTCTGCGTTACGACTGCCCGTTCCCGGGATTCCGTTGTCCGCTCGCGAACGCGTCCCGCGCCGAACCGTAATAGCGCTCACCTCGCCGCTCCGTTGGGAACCGACGCCGGCCTCGGTTTGTCTTCCCCACCGCCGGTCGAACGCCAAGCTAGTCCACGAACGCCCAAAGCAGGTCGCGGCTTCTCTTGTCCAGACGTCCAGCAGCTGGAACATGGTACAGGTCACCCGCGACGTCCCGAATCACCAATCCCCCGCCCGGCACCTCGCGGGGCCAATCGTCCAGGCGGGTCTGGAAGGTACGCGGCCCGTGATGCGTCTCGACCTTCCAGCTGCGAATCTCCACCTCTTCGTCGATCTCCAGTACGCGAACGATGCGCAGCAGGAACCCCGCCTCCGCCAGCGCGCGCTCAAGCACATCGCGCGAGTCGGGGTCGAGCTCGCTCGAGTCACGGATCAACGCGAACTCGTTCTCGTCGTCGTCCCGCAACGACACGTACTGCGTCGGCCTCGACCACGGAAAGCACCGCTGAACCCGGACTCGACGCTCTTCGCCGCTGCGCAGCGCCCAGAGCTGTCCATCCACGCGTCGCTCGAGCCGCACGATCGGCGCCCGGCTCGCACTTGCCGGTCTGTCGCACGCCTCCCGGCGGCACGCTCTGTCCGGCGCTTCACGCTTTTGACTACGGTCCATACCGTCCTCCCCACGTCATGGCGACCGGCAGCAAGCCGCCCGCGGCTCCTAGGCCAGCTCGCATTGCAACTCGTAAAGCTTTCGGTACTTGCCGTCCGGCTTCTGGAGCAGCTCGCGGTGCGTTCCCAGCTCCACGAGCTTCCCGTCCTCGATCACGAACAGGCGCGAGGCCTTGCGCAAAGTCGACAGGCGGTGCGCGATGGCAAACACGGTTCGTCCCGCGACCAATCGGTCTAGCGCCTGCTGGATGTTGCGCTCCGTCTCGGTGTCGACCGCGCTCGTTGCCTCGTCCAGGATTAGGATGCGCGGGTCGTGCAGAATCGCCCGCGCAATCGAGACGCGCTGGCGCTCGCCACCCGATAGCGTCTGGCCTCGCTCGCCCACCACGGTCTCGTAGCTATGCGGCAGCTCGCAGATGAAGTCGTGGGCGTTGGCCGCCCGTGCCGCCGCGATCACGTCGTCCAGCGGCGCCTCCCGCAGACCATAGCGGATATTGTCCAGCACCGTACCGTGGAACAGATACGGCTCCTGCAACACGATACCGATCTGCTTCCGGTAGTGACCGCTGTCCAGCAGACGGATGTCGACGCCGTCGATGCGGATCACGCCGCCTGTCGCATCGTAGAAGCGCGCGATCAGGTTGATCACCGTCGACTTGCCTCCACCCGACGGGCCGACCAGCCCGATCATCTCACCCGGCTCGACCTCGAAGTTCAAACCACGGATCACCTGTCGCACACCGTCGTAGCCGAATGTGACGTCCTCAAAAGTCACTCTCC
>JASFLD010000064.1:0-12627 GCA_050118275.1 Gemmatimonadales bacterium | reverse complement strand
TACGAGTACTGGAACAACCGCTACGCCTCGGTGGAGTCCGGCCGCCGGCCGCGCCAGGCGATCGCCGGCCCCAAGGTCATCCTGATCAACCGGCGCTCGGCCTCCGACTCCGAGGTCACCCCCAAGGGCTTCCGCGACCTCGGCCTCGGCCGCATCGTCGGCACCCCGACCAACGGCTCGGTCATCGCCACCGGCTCCTACGGCCTGATCAACGGCGGCTCGATCCGCACCCCCGGCTCCCTGGTGGTCGCCTACGACCCGTCCCAGCCCGGCAACCGCGGCGTCAACCTGGAGAACTACGGCGTCGCCCCCGACGTCTGGGTGGAGAACACTCCGCAGGACGAGCTCGATGGCTTCGACCGCGAGCTCAAGGAGGCGGTGGACGAGGCGCTGCGCATGCTGGCGAGTGGGGAGTGGCAGTACGGCGGGAGCGGGCGACCGATTCGGTAGGGAGCCGGTGTCGTCGCTCGGGCTACCGGCGCAGGAGTCGGAGGAGCGCCGCGGGGCTCTTGACCCACCCCATGTAGGCGGAGGCGATCTCCCGCTCTTCGCCGAGCACGAGCGTGTACGGCACGCCCTTGAAGCCGAGCTCCTGCTCCCAGCCGCTGTCCGGGACCCTGACGACCGGGAATCGGGCTCCGGAGAGTTGCGTGAACTCCGCCGTCTCCTGCGCCGCTCCCCGGGCGACCCCCACCACCTTGATGCCATCGTCCAACAGCTCATTCCACGCCGCTGCGCTGGCGACGCAGTAGGGGCACTCCGGATGGATCACTGCCACGAGCTCCGTATCAGCGGGGACCAAGCCGGCCGGGATTTCCTTGCCTGCCACGTCGGCGTCCAGCCGCGCCGCGTCCACCTTTCCCTTGTAGACGCCGAGCGCGCTGAGCAACGACACGATGGTGATTGCCGCCAGCATCCAATCAGTTCTTTTCACGTTCTTGGCTCCTCGGCTAGCGGTGCGCGACACGAGGCGTCGAAGACGCCCGACCATCGAACATCGAGACATCGGGGCGCTCGAACTCGAACAGGACGGAGTCCGGGTCGTATCGAATGCCATAAACCTGGTTCGTTGTGGCGCTAACCGCGAAGTGATTCACGCGTTCCGCGAGCCGAAGGGCGCCCACCAGCTCGCCATCCCAGTTGAAGACGTGGACCTGCTGGCCGAAGCCCCACCTCGGGCGCGGAGTACCGGAGAACAGCGCGTAGACGTACTCGGAGGTGGAGGCGACGTCGACGTAAGAAAGGCGCGCCCCTCCGCGAATGTCCGGCCTCACCGAGACCCCATCGGAGAGGATCCTGGGCTCGATCGAAATCGGCGTCTCGACTTCCGTGTATCGCCGTGTGGACGTGTCAATGAGAACGACGCGACTCGGATACAGGAACGCCAGTGCGACCTTCTGCCGATCCGGGCTGACCGTCATCGTCGTCCAGTTCAGGAACCTCGCTTCAGGCCCCGAAACGTCTCCCGCGGGCGCAGTCCCGACGCGGCCGGTTTCGGTGAGTGTGCGCGTGCTGCGATCGACCGACAAGAAGCGCAGCCAGTGATCCTCGAAGCGGCCGCTCACGACCACCTCGTCCTCCGATAGCCAGGCAGCCTGGGTTACCGGGCCCCCGTCTTCGTAGTTGAGTGTCGTGACCGCGTGCACGTCACCTTCGGCGACGGCGAATACCGATATCCTCCGGTTGAGGTTGTCGTACAGCGACACCTGGCCGTCAGCGCCAGGCGGGTCGAAGATCGACAGCGTGTCGCCAATGTCTCCCGGGCCTTCGCCGAACGGGCCGGCGCGCCACAGGATGTCCCCATTTGTCTCGTCGACGAGCAGCAGGCGCTCGTTTCCTCCTACCGGGGTCCTGTCGGCGAGCCCGATGTGCCCATCCACGGTGACGTGGACCTCGACCAGGGTGCCGAACGAATCAGCGCCGCCGAGCTCTCGCAACACCGCGAGATCTTGAACGGCGAGTCCTTCCGGCCACTGCGCTGCATCCGGAGCGCAAGCCAGGATCCCGGTCGCGAGCAGAAGCGAAGCCGCTACCCCCCGCGTACATCTGGTGACACTCGACGATCGGTTCATCTCCAGTCCTTTCCGGAAGCCATTGCGTTTCTGTGAAGGCAGGCTTCCGAGAGGGGCGTCGAGGCGTGCGGTCCGCCGTCGACGCCCCTCCTCGGAGAGCATCTCAGGTTTCTCCGTTGCACTGCTCGTTCAGCCGGCAATACGCGCCGGGGAGCGACGATCCGCAGCTCGGGTTGGAGCCATAGGTGCAGTCCTGCCCTGCGCAGGTGCGGCAGTCAATGCCGTCCGCGCAGCACCCGTCGGCAACCGCCTGTACGGGAGTGAACAGCACCGAGACCAGCGCGATCATCGAAACCGCTGCGGCGAGCGCAAAGAGCCTCGTGCGATTCCTGGCAATCGTCTTCATGTTCCTCCTCCGTGTGAGGCGAAGCACGAAGGCTTCGCATTCATGAGTGACATGCAGACAATCCCCCGTGGCCGCGGATTTTCGGACACTCGGCCTTCTATCTCGAAAACTCCGGGATCCGTGGATTGTCTCAGCGTTAGGGGCGGACTAATCCGATCCGCCGACATATTTCTGGTCACTGTTGAAATGGAGGCTGCTAATGGCCAAGACGGGCAGTGTCGACGCTGTACCACGGATCCCGAGGGCGTCGTTCGAGTCGCGAGTGAGGCACTTGATCCGGCTCAGGCGACTCGCGCTCTGGGTAGTGGCCGTCGCCGTCACGGGTTGGTTGTGTCCCCACACGGCTATCGCGCAGACGACCGTCTCGGTTGGCTCGCATCCAGCTTGCCCGGATTGCCGTATCGAAGTCACAGAGATCGCTCGGCTCGATGGAGATCCTGCGACCGCTCCGTGCATCAGCCCGGGGGAGGCGGGCGTGGCGACCGACGAGCTCGGTCGTTACTACGTTCGCTCCTGTCGCGGGAACGAGGTTGCCGTGTTTGACGCCGGCGGGCGCTTCCTTCGCCTGCTCGGCGGCCGCGGCGAGGGGCCCGGCGAGTTCCCGTCGACGATCCTAAAGCTCGTTGTCGTGGACGACACCTTGAATGTCCTGACACGCTCCCGTGTGACGCGATACGGCACTGATCTTCAGTTGCTCGATGTCCGCTCGAGGACCGGTGGTGGGGCCCTGAAGGACGTGCTCTTTCTGGACGACGAGTACGTCGTCGAGGTTCGAGACTACCCGTCGCCAGCGAGCGCGGGACAGCCTTTCTTCGTGCTTCGCGGAGGGGTGCTGCAGTCGAACTTCGGCGACACGACCGGGGTGTACTACCTCGACGCGCCGGTGCTCGCTTGGCGCAGTCTCGCAATGGCGGACCGTAGCCACTTCTGGGCTGCCCATCGTGGCCGGTACGACGTCGAACTCTGGTCCATCGACGGCGAGCTGGAGCGGACCATCTCGCGCGACCTGAGTTGGTTTCCTCCCTTGGAGCGTCCGATGAGAGAAGCCCCCGATATCGCCAACGTTCCCCAGTTGACCGACCTCAAGACGGACGCCTCGGCGCAACTCTGGGCGATCGTCAACCCGGGGCGCCACCAGTGGCTCGAGCAAGGCGGTCAATTGGTGGAGGTCCTGGGAGAGGACGGAACGCTGATCGCCTCACAGGTCGTTCCTCTCTCGTTGCGGGGGTGGCTGGGCGAAAGGCTTGCCTACGGGTTGTTCGGTGGCAATGAAGGAGGCCCACCCTTCGTTGTCGTTTATGAAGTAGCACTCACCGGGACAAGTTCCCACTAGTGTCATGTATCAGAAATACGTATCATAAGTTAGAATGCGCATGTGTCTCCAATGTAGGAGGCTAACGGCACGACAGGAGATCGCGCATGCGCACGGGCCGGCCGAAGACACGGTTGGTGTTGAGTCCCGAAGAAGAAAAGCAGCTGAACTCTCTCGCCCGCCGTTCGCGCAGTGCGCCGGGCGTCGCCCGGCGAGCGCGGATCATACTCGCCTGCGCGCAAGGGCACGACAACAAGACGGTGGCGAAGCGACTGCGACTGTCGCCCGCGACGGTGGGTAAGTGGCGCGCTCGTTTCGTGAGCGACCGACTCGATGGACTCCACGACGAGCCCCGGCCTGGAACGCCGCGTACGATCACGGATGCGGAGATCGAAGATGTCATTGTCCGCACGCTGGAGACCACTCCGCGGGGTGCAACGCACTGGTCGACGCGGTCGATGGCGAAGGCAACAGGGATGAGCCACGCCACGATCAGCCGGATCTGGCGCGCCTTCGGCCTCCAGCCCCATCGTACGGAAACGTTCAAACTGTCACCCGATCCTTTGCTGGTCGAGAAGGTTCGCGACATCGTCGGTCTCTATGTCAATCCCCCAGAACACGCTGTGGTGCTGTGTGTGGACGAAAAAAGCCAGATTCAGGCCCTCGACCGCACGCAACCGTTGCTCCCGATGCGGCCGGGACAGGCGGAGCGCCGCTCGCATGACTACAGGCGTCACGGAACAACATCACTGTTCGCTGCCTTGGACGTGAAGGTGGGAACGGTGCTCGCCGAAACCCATGGTCGGCACCGCTCCGTGGAGTTCCGCAAGTTCCTCGACACGATCGACGCCGAGGTGCCCCAACACTTGGATGTTCACCTCATCATGGACAACTACGGAACCCACAAGACGCCGATGATCCGCAACTGGCTGGCCAAGCGACCCCGCTTCCACGTGCACTTCACCCCGACCTACTCTTCCTGGATCAACCTCATCGAGCGTTGGTTCGCGGAGCTGACCAACAAGCAGATCCGGCGTGGATCCCACAACAGCGTCGCGGCTCTCGAAGACGCCATTCGGGAGTTCACGGACGCAACCAACGACGATCCCAAGCCTTACGTGTGGACAAAAACGGCTGACGAGATCCTCGCAAGCATCGCCCGCTTCGCCCAACGAACTCTCGACTCGCACGCCTCATGACTTATGTCACGAATCACTGTTACAGGACACTAGCAAAGGAGTAGATAGATACCATGAAGCGAATCCTACTTTCGGCAACGGTTTTGGCCATTCTGGCCGCGTTAGTCACGCTGGTGCCCGGCGAAGCCAGCGCTGAGCCTGCGGCGGCCCTCGAGACGGCGTCGATGACCGCCATGTTCGGCTGTGGAGAGTGCAACTCCGAGGAGGTCGAAATCTGCAACCCGACCAACCCCAACGAGTGTCACGTGGTCGGCTACGTCCACGGCGTGACGTGCGACTTCAACGGGTTCGGCTGGGAGTGTGACGGCGACGAGTTCCTCGAAGAGGGAAGCTGTGCCAGTCATCATGGTCAGTGCAGCCCCGAGCAGGAACCGGAGGCGCTGGCAGCGATCTTCCAGGAGGTCCTGAGGGGCCGCGATTCGGCGTCGGCGAGGAAGCTGCTCGCCGAGACCGCCAGCATTTCGGTCAACCTGGATCGAGGCGTGCTGCAGCTTCTCGACTGCAGCGGGCTCGTTGCGCAACAGGCAACGTTGTCGCAGGACGTCATCGCCTTCTTCAACGACTGAAGCTGAGGCAAGGCGTCCCGTCGCATCCAGCACGATGATTGTGTGGTGGGCCGATGCGACGCGACAGACAGCAGAGCAAGATGAAGCATGAGACAGCCGCCGCGAACCTATTTCGCTCGCAACTGCCAGAGCGTCGTCCAGGTTCGCGGCGGCTGAAGCTCAACAATAGCAAGATCCGAGGAATAATGTCGGGGTCTTTCGGCTCGCGCGGGTGGGAGACGGAGATGTTCCTGTACAAGCGTCGTTCTGAGCTCGGACCGGTGAGTGCAATGGCGCTGGTCCTCATCACGGCTGGGGTTTGCTGCCTCGGTTGCAGCGATCCCGGCGTGGCTCGACTTACCCTCGAAAAAGGCGCACCAGTGCGGCAGCTTTTCGCCGCGGACGCCCTCGGCAAGGCCACACCGGTGGCGGACTTGATCGAGCAGCCGCCGCCAGCCGCGGCGAGCGTCGATCCTGAGTATCAGTTTTACCGCCCGCGCGGGGTCGATCTGGACTCTGCCGGCAACGCATACGTCCTCGACGACGGCAACCACAGGATCCAGGTGTTCGGGCCCGACGGTGACTATCTGCGCACGATCGGGCGCCAGGGCCAGGGGCCGGGGGAGCTCGGCAATGCCTGGGGCATCGCGATTGCCGGCTCAGACGACGTCGTTATCGTGCACGATCAAGGAAACCATCGGCTCTCACAGTGGGATCGGGATGGGGCGGCAATCGGTTCGTCACCCACGAGCCTCAATCTCATGTCGCCACTCTTTGGGTTGCGGGATGGAACGCTCCTCGGTCTGTACAGCACGTTGGACCCGGAGTTGTTCTCGCAAAGAAGAGGGTTCTATCGGGCCACCGTGAGCCGCGTCGATCGGTCGGGCGTCGAGATTCGCCGCTACGTTGGGGGCGAGGTCCAGCTCGAGCCGCTTCCCGTGGGGATGCCCCGGATTGCCAGCGACCGACGCGAGCGACTCTACTTCGCTCCTTATGGAGAGTTCGCGATTTCGGCGATCAACCTCGACGACGGCAACGACGTTTGGCACGTCGAATTCGTCGACGACGACGGGCTTGTTCTGACCGGCGAACTCGGCGAGCAGCCGGTTCGGAACCTCGCCGTCGACGATCATGGACACGTATGGGTGTGGACGCCGCGCACCGATCCGTCGGGCGCTGCGTACCCCGTCGTTGTTCTTTCCGCCGAAGGCGAGCTGATTTCCAGCGGCAGCCTGGCAATCTCGGGATTCAACGCGTCCCGGGGCGACGACCTCTATCGTCTCGCCCGGGACCCCGACACCGAAGAAGTCAATCTGCGTCGCTACACCCTGGTCGAGCGGTTCGAACCGTAGGGGGGCGTACGCCTGCCGACCACGATGTGCCCTACTAGCGTTCAGTCGCGCAGATCGGTGGCCCCGCAGCCGGGTCAATCAGTGTGATCGTGCCGTGGGTCGCGGTTGACAGCGTCGAGCGGAACACCCCGTTGGCGCGAACTGCAATCCTGATGCGTGGTCCGCGTACACGCGCGCCGAGTCGATCGTCGAGCGGTTCCCCTGCAGCACGATCAGACGAGGCTCGCAGATCTCGAACACTTGGGCGCAGAATCCCGATGGGCTTCCGTTATCGGACGCCACGAGGACATCGACGGTGCGCAACGCCTCGCGGAACTTCTCGCGCTCGAGGAGTGCCCGCCAACCCGCCCGCTGGATGTCGCTGCCGAGCAGGACACCGAGCGTCCGGGTTCGTAGAACCGTGATGACGCTGAGGTCGCGCGGATCGACGTCGACCGCATCCTCGTTGTGGAAGAAGTCCAGCTGCAGAGGCTCGACCGACTCGGAGAACCGATCCAGCGAGCGTAGGTCCAGCCGGGGCCAGGCTTTCGCCGCACGGTCCAGGGCAGCTGGAGCGACGTAAACTCGAGCTCGTCGCTGCAATGCAGCAGCAGCTTCGAGGTCCGCGACGTACGCGTCATCTTGGCTCGACAGGATGATTGCGCGGAGAGACGCCGTTTGCCCATGAGCGTGCAACCACTTCGCGGGCCGGAGGCCTCTGGCGTCGTTCACCCCGCAGTCGACCAGGATTCCAGCCCCGCCCTTCGAGCCGGCATGGGCACACCCTCCTCGCTCGGTGTCGAATATCCGGAAGGTCGTCTCCCTCAATTCGGGATCTCTGTCCGTGACCGCTCCGCCGTTCCGTCGCCGCACTTCCGCGTCCATTCCCGCCCTCGCTTGCTAGTCGGTCCGCAGCGCATCGGCTGCGATGCCGTACTTGGTGAGATGGTGTTGGAGCGTGCTGCGGGGGATCTCGAGCATGCGGGCGCAGCGGCTCACATTGCCCCGAGCTTCCGCAAGCGTGCGAACGATGTGCTCACGGATGATCGGGTAGAGCGCAAACTCAGGGGCTGTGCCCGCGTGATGGCGCGGACTCGATACAATCGCGGGGCCGAGCGGATTGCTCGTCCCGAGTTCCTCGATGACGTCGCCCGGGCTGCGTGCGTAGGCTGCCAGAAGGAGTTGGCGCAGCTCGCGCACGTTGCCGGGGTAGTCGTGCTCCATGCAGGCGCGCATTGCGGAAGCACTCAGCCGCTTCTCGACTCCATAACGTCGGGCGGCGCGCCGCAGGAAGTGCCGTGCGAGGACTGGGATGTCCTCTTTACGCTCGCGCAGAGGGGTGACGCGGATCGATGTCCCCGCCAGCCGATACAGCAGATCCATGCGCAAGAGCTCTCCACAGCGCAGCGTGCTGGCCGCCTTGTTGGTCGCGGCGATGAACCTGACATCGGCCTTGGAGGTCTGGCCGTCGCTCCCGACCGGCTGCAGGTCACCGTACTCGACAGTGCGCAGAAGGGCTGCCTGCAGATCGGCCGGAGCGGAGCAGATCTCGTCCAGAAACACGGATGAGCCGGTGGCGGCGCGGAGCTTCCCCGCTCGGCTCCTTCGTGCCCCGGTGAATGAGCCGGCGACATGGCCGAACAGCTCGGAATGGACGAGGTCCACGGGGATGGCCGCGCAGTTGATCACGGAAAGGGGCCGCGAGCCGCGACTGCTCTTGGAGTGCACCCAACGCGCTACCAGCTCCTTGCCGGTACCGGTCTCGCCCAGGATCAGAACCGGTTCGTCGCTTCTTGCTGCGACGTCGATCTGCTCCCGCACTTCGTTCATCGCAGAGCTCGAGCCTACGAGGGGAGGTGGTTGCTGGACCGTGCCCGCTGCGTTGGTCGCCTGTGCCCGAGTGTCCATCGTCCATCCTCCGTGCTGTAGAGGGTCCCCGAACGTGTCTCTCAGTTTGTTCAATCGCCTTTGTCCGCAGTTTTCAGATCTTTCTCCTGCATACGCGCTACGAGCATTGACGGCGGCTGCAGCGGGCCGCTAACTTGGGGAGTCCGAAGCAGCATGGGGGCCAGATTCGCGCATGAATGGGAAGGGACCTAGCTAGCAACCTCGAAAAAAGCCGCCGTAAGCGATTGTCTTATTGGATTCGCTACGCGACGTCCTTTACGGGGACGGGGGCCGACGCGGAAGACGCAGTCCAGGACGCTCTGCATCGGGTCTTGCGGGCGGATCCCGACCTGGCGACAGAGGTCGAGGTGCACCGGTACGTCCTCGTGGCGATACGCACGTCGGCCCTCAAGCTGCTGAAGAAGCGAGGAAGGCTGGTCCCGGTGGAGGACGTCACGACGTTACGAGCGGGCACCAGCGACGAGGTGCTCAAGAACCTCGTCGACTTCGAAACCGCGCACACAAAGGCCGAGCTTGCGGCCGCCGCCGCGCGACGGGTCCGTGAGCTCCCGGAGCAGCTACGCGAGGCGGTGGAACTGCTCATTCTGCGCGAACCTCCCATGAAGTTGCGCGAGGTTGCCGCGATCCAGGATGTGGCGATCAGCACCGTACACAAGCGGCTCAAATCTGCTCTGAAGGAGCTCGCGACCGCGCTCTCGGGAGTGGAAGCATGAACGACGGGGCACCCACTCATCCCACTCCTGAAGAACTGCTCGCCTACCCCCTGGGAGAGCTCAGCGAGCAACGCGCGCGCGCGGTGTTCAACCACTGCAACGGGTGTGAAGAATGTGGCCGGGAGCTCGCGGTGATCATGCAGCTACGGGCGCAGGTCGTCGCCGACGCGTCGTTGCGCGAGCCTGCCGGGGCACCGTTGGACGATCAGCCCGCTGTAGGACCGGGGCGGCGAGGGAGCTGGCGATGGGCCGCCATGGCCGCCGGACTGGTGATCGTGGTGGCCGCTGCCTTGCTGATGACAGGTGTCCTCGATTTGGGAGAGGATGCCGCGCTGCCCTCGCCGTACGCGGACGTTGCCACCCGCGACACTCTTCCGGAGAACTGGTACGAGTTCCGTTTCGGCGGCGCTCTCCCGACGGGCTCCGGACAGCGGGAGCTGCGTGAGGGCCTTCAGGCACTCATCGAGGGGGACTACGAAGAGGCCATTACTGTGCTCCAGCGGCGTGTGGTCGAGAGACCTACCGACCGGGAGGCAACCGCGTACTTGGGGATTGCCGGCTATCTTTCGGGCGACTATTCGGAGCGAACGATCGAGCTTCTGCGCACCGGCACGGCCGACCCGCGGGCCGGTCGCTGGGCGTCGTGGTACCTCGGCAATCTGGCCTTGATGAACGGCGACCTGGCGGCCGCCCGCGAAGAGTTCGACCGGCTTGTGTTGGCGGACGACCGCGTTGCGCGAGAGGCGCGCGCGATGCTCTCGAGGTTGCCGGAGTAGGTTCTGCCGCTCGACGCGGTCTTCGTCGACCTGGCATTCATCGCTCCGCTTGCGCTTCGCTGAGAGTCCCCGTTTGACGATTGCCAATCGTTGGTAACCACCGACCGGCAGATGTGACGAGAGCCGGCTAACGGTCGGCCGTCAACCGCGGCACGCTGGCACACCGGCGGCCTTCCCGCCGAGTTGGGCTCAGCCGTTGCCTGGAGCGGGTTTCCCGGAAAGCGACCGGCCCGATCTCCGGTTTGGCACCGTGTTTGCCCATACATCTCCGCAATCAATCACGCGGTCGATGGCACACCGGCCCCAGTTTGCAGGAGATGACATGAAGAATTCGCGACTCATTTTGGCGTTGATCGCAACGGCTTGTGCCGTGGCCTTCGCATTCGGTTTCGTGTCGGCGGCGTCCGCCGCGTCGAGCCCGGACTGCCAGCAGGCATGCACCGACGATTGTGGCGCCGGCGAGTGTGAGTACGCCGTGCCCCAGGGGTGCGGCTGCGTGTGGTGGTGCTCCGGTGGTGGCGGCGGTCAGATTGTCTGCGGGCTCTGAGGGGGGGAACGATGCGACGAGCACATTTGCGGAGACGGTGGCTGCTGACAGGGGGCGGAATTCTCGCGTTCTTCGCGTGCGGCTGGGCGCTCGGGGCCGCTGGCTCGTCGCTAGCCAAGACCTTCGTTCGCCTCGAGGACACCGTTGGCGCCCTGGTTTCGGTGCCGACGGTGAACCTCGAGGGCGAGGCCGAGGGCCTTCGCTTGGGCGGCGACGGAGAATCCGTAATCGTGTTCGCGCTGTCGCCGGAATGCCCGTTCTGCGCGCAGAACATGTCCCGATGGCGTCGTCTAATCGAAGCCGTTGGGCCGGACACAAGCGTTGCGAGGTTCGTCGTGCTGTCCACCGGCGAGCCGTCGCAAGCTCGCCGATTCCTCACAGAGCACGACCTCGACGCTCCGTTGTGGACGATCGATGAACCGACGCTCGAGTTGCTCGGTGTGCCGGCAGTACCGGCGACGATCGTGGTGGATTCCAGCAATCGCCGGGTCCTGCGTTGGATCGGAGTGCTCGACGATGATCTCGAGGGTGACCTTGCTCGATGGATTCGGGAGGGTGCGTACGCGACGCACTGAGGAACGAAGTCGCGAACGCGCAGCTCGCCGTCTGCCGCGTCGTTCCGTCGAGCCCGACCTTGAAGCATGAGCGCGGTGTTCGACACCCGAGCGAAAAAAGGCGAGGCCTGTCGATTGTAGAAGGTGTGCAGAGATCAAGACCTCCAACTCAGGAGTGTAGCGACGATGAGAAACGCGTGTCTGACGCTGTCCATCAGCCTTGGCACATTGCTCATGACCAGTCAGCCGCCCGCCCGAGCGTGGGCTGGTCAGCACCCCGCCGCATCGTCCGGAGTTGTCTCTACCGTTGGCGCAGCACCCGAGAATGGGTCGACATTGCGGCTCGAGCCGGTGTCGCGGCTGCGTGACATCCCCGCGGATGGGATCGAGCTGCGAATCCCGGCGACGGCCGCCCGAGACGTCTCCGGGCGATTCCTCTTGCCCAACGGAAGGGACCGTTCCGAGATCCTCGTCTTCAATCCCAGCGGTCAATTGGCCCAGCGAATACGCACCGGCGACTCGTCCTCGCCGCAGCGACGCATGATCCAGATCCTCGACGTAGACAGCGAAGGGCGGCTGCATGTGCTCGATGCTTTCGCCCAGCAGCATGCGACCTACTCGCAGACCCTCGATCTCCTCGACGTCCAACCCGTACCGGTTGCCATGGGCTATACGGGTGCGGCGCATCTGAAGGATGGAAGCGTTGTCGTGAACTTCGCGGCCTGGACACCAGAGCACATCGGACGGCCGATCAGGGTGGTCGACCCGCGCGGCAACCTGATGCGGAGCATCGGCGACAATGGAGCTGCCATTCGTACGGATCAGTCAGGTCTCACCCAGCAGCGCCATATCGCGCGGGCGGGCGAGACGACGTTCTGGGCCGCGCACACCAATCAATACCTGATCGAACTCTGGGACGTCGACGGGACAAAGGTCCGGGAGGTGCGCCGCGAGGTGCCCTGGTTCCAACCCTGGGCGACCGTACCGCAACGGCCCAACGAGCGACCCGAGACCCGTATCGTTGCATTGCGCCGTCGAGGTGACGGCCTGCTTGCTGTGCTGCTTCGCAAAGCTGCGGATTCGTGGCGCACTTCGCTGCGCCCGGCCAACGACGGGCGTGGTGGCTACCTACCGAGTCCTCCCGAGGGGTATTGGGACACCGTAGTGGAGCTGTTGGACGAGACCACCGGCGAGGTAGTTGCTTCCGAGTCCTTCGGCGCGTACCTCGTCGCTTTTGCCGGCGACAATCATGTTGTCGGCCACAACGAGGACGCCCAAGGCGACCCCTACGTCGACATCTGGCGTCTCTCCCTGAACCCACGGA